>CAYWHG010000003.1:3775-31372 GCA_964457865.1 uncultured Steroidobacter sp. | reverse complement strand
CCCGGCACCTGCACGGCGCCATCCACGGACTGCGTCGAAGTCGGCCAGCTCGACATCAGCGTGTCTTTTGGCATCGGCTCGCGCTCCAACCCGGTCATGGGCGAATCCGACATCCCGCTGGTCGTCATTCCCCAGATCAGCTACTACGGCAAGCGTTTCTTTCTCCAGAATCTCGATCTCGGCGTGACCCTGTACGAAGGCCAGTCGAACACCTTCAACCTGATCGCCTCGCCCGGCTACGACCGGGTGTTCTTCTATCGCAACGATCTGCAGAACTTCTTCGTGAGCGGCGCGACCGGCGCGGTGACACTCGCTGCACCCAGGGAGCAGGACCTGCTCGCCCAGGAGTTCGAAGTGCGACGGCGGCGCACGACCTACCTGGCCGGTCCCGAATGGCTGTTCCGGTACGGAAACATCGTCGGTCAGGTCGATGCGCTCTATGAAGTCACCGGGCGCAATGAGGGATATGAGGTGCGCGCGGCGGTCGCTGCCCCTATCATCCAGACCGAACATTCACTGGTGATCAGCGGCGGGCTGACCTGGAAAAGCGCCGAGATCGTCCACTACTACTATGGGGTTGATGGCTTCTATGAGCCGGGATCGGCACTCAGTCCGTTCCTCAAACTCGGCTACACGCGCGCGCTGTCCGATCGCTGGAGCATCAACGCGTTCGTCCATTACGAACGACTCGGCAACTCCATCGCCGACAGCCCGATCGTCTCCGACAAAGGCGTTACGACGGCCTTTGTCGGCGTCGTGCTGGGCATTCTTTAGCGGAACTGCCGTCGCCATGCTGGCCTGCGGCAGCGCACTCGCCGTGGACAGCATCCGCCAGGACGACCTCACGCTCGAACTGCAACCGCGCGTGTGCACGCTCGCCGCAGACGACGACCTGTGCGAAACGACGGTTCGCGCCCATTGGCGCTCGCCGCGCGATGAATCGCTGTGCCTCGTGATCGTCGACCGGCCGGACATCAAGCGCTGCTGGGAGAATTTTTCCGACGGCGTGTACCAGGTGGAACTGTCGTTCAACAGCGACCTGACGGTGGAGCTGCGCGATCCGCAGCTGCAGCAGGTGCTGGTGTCCGAAACGATTGCCGTGATCCGGCAGGCGCAGCAACTGCGGCGCAAGCGCCGACAGCCATGGAATCTTCTTTACTAAGCATCGCCATGAATGACGCCGCTCAACCACTGGTTCTGCTGGTGGAAGACGATACCCGTCTTGCCCATCTCGTAAGCACCTACCTGCAGGCCAACGACTTCCGCGTGAACGTCGAGAATCGCGGCGACCGGGTGATCGAACGCGTGCGACGCGAGAATCCCGACCTGGTGATCCTCGATATCGGACTGCCGGTACGCGACGGATTCTCGGTCTGTCGCGAGTTGCGCACCGTGTACCAGTCACCCGTTCTCATGCTGACTGCGCGCGACAGCGACATCGACCATGTCGTCGGTCTCGAACTCGGCGCCGACGACTATGTGATCAAGCCCGTGGAGCCGCGCGTGCTGGTCGCGCGCATCCAGGCGCTGTTGCGTCGCCGGCGCGCCGCGGGTTCCGTCGAAGGACGGACGCTGCGCTTCGGCACGCTCTCCATCAACAGCGCGGCCAGATCCGTCGTGCTCAAGGAGCAACCGATCGCGCTGTCGAGCAACGAGTTCGATCTGCTCCTCTTTCTCGCAACACGTGCCGGGCAGATCCAGTCGCGCGAGACGCTGTACCAGCAACTGTACCGCCGCGACTACGATGGCCTCGATCGCACGCTCGATGTGCGCATTTCGCATCTGCGGAAGAAACTCGGCGACACCGGCAATCCCGAGAGGATCAGAACCGTCTGGGGCCACGGCTACCTGTTCGTGGCCGATGCCTGGGACGCCGCTTGAACCCGGCCGCCCGGCAATCCTGAGTTCCATCGCGCATGACGCGGCATTTCCTGCAGCTCTACCTGCTGATCGTGGCAACGCTGGCCGCGGTCAGCTGGGGCCAGGAACGGCTGTGGCAGATGTACTCGCAGCACGACCCCGCGGAAATGGCCGCCGAGAATCCTTCGCAGACGGCGCTGCTCGAGGTCGTCGAAGCCCAGTTGCGAGCGCTGCCGGTCGAACGGCGTCAACCCTTCGTGCGACAACTCGCACGTGACAGCGGCATCGATCTCGAGCTCTTCGATCGCAGGGACATCGCCGGCGATGGCACGCTCGCGAGTCTCGCGCGCGGCGAGGTGGCCTGGATGGATGCCGCGAGCGGCGAGCGCTGGCTGCTGAAACAGGTCACGGGCGATGCCGCCGTGCTGGCCTTCCGTCATCCGATTCCGGAGCAACGCCGCGGTGTCGTCGACTGGGCACTGATATTCATCTTCTATGCGGCCATCGCACTCGTCATCATGATGTGGCTGTGGCCGCTGCGCCGCGATCTGCAGCGTCTCGAACGCACCACCAGCACCTTCGGCGATCGCAACTGGACCTTCGATGCCGCCATCGGACCGCGATCGCAGATCCATCCGCTGGCGCAGGCGTTTCGTCGCATGGCGGCCCGCATCGATGGATTGATCCGGTCGCACAAGGACATGTCGAACGCGATGTCCCACGAGATCAAGACACCGCTCGCGCGCATGCGCTTCGAGGTCGAGATGGCACGTGCCGCGACTTCGCCGGAAAAGATGACGGAGCATCTGGACAACATCGATACCGACATCACCGAACTGAACGCCTTCGTCACGGCGACACTCGACTACGCGATCCTCGAACGCGCCGAAGTGGCGCTGAACCTGGCCGGGCACGACTTCACGTCCATGCTGCCGGCTGTCACCGAGGCCGTTCGCCGCAGCAGCCGCACGGCACTGGATCTGCGCTGCGAGGTCGACCCGGCCGCGACGCACGTGCGCTGCGATGCGCACCTGCTGGAAACGGTGCTGCGGAATCTCATGTACAACGCACTGCGCTATGCACAGCGGCAGGTGGTGGTGCGATTCGAGATCGTCAGGGGCACGCATTACCGGCTCTGCGTGGAAGACGATGGTCCGGGCATACCCGAGGCGGATCGCCAGCGGGTTTTCGAATCATTCGTGCAGCTCGATCACACGACACAGCACAGGGCCGGTTTCGGCCTCGGACTGGCAATCGTCAGGCGCATCGTCGAATGGCACGGCGGCGACGTATCGGTCGATACGTCCGGGGAGTTGGGCGGCGCGCGATTCTGCGTGACGTGGAACGGTTAGCGAACGGTGGAATCGCTAGTTCGCCACGCCTTCCAGCAACGACAACACGGCGGATACCGAAGAACCCGCAGAAGCAGGACGGCGGTCCAGATCCTCGCCGAGATCCCGCAGGCTGCGTTCGATCCGGAACAGTCTGATCAGCGCGGCGATCTCGCCCGGCTCGCGCGGCAGACTGGCCGAACCCTCGGCGCCGCGCAGGTAGCCTTTCATGAAGACCTCGCTCGCACCGGCGAGCCAGACCCGCAGGGCCTCGCCGAAGCGCTCGTGCAATTCCGGCTGACTGGTCAGCACACGGGCCAGTGCGGCGGCACCGGCCTGCTCCAGCGAGCACAGCAGGGTTGCCACATCGCGCAGCGGCGGCGACTTCCAGCGACGTTCCTCCAGCGGCAGTTCGAGGATGCCTTCGAAGTCGGTGATCACGAAGTCGTCGGCGACGAGCAGCACCTTGCGCAGCAGCAGATTGCCGTGATGACGCGTCTTGATGCCGTGCACCGGCTGCGAGGCGAGCTGGCGCACGAGCGCGTCGAGCGCCTCGTCGGAGTCGATCAGGCGCTGCGCATCCGCCTGCGCCGATTCCGGCAACTGCGCGCGGCGCTGCTCCAGTCGCGCCAGCGTGACGTCCACGAGTTGCTCGATGTCGGTGGCGATTCTCGCCATGTCGGTGAAGGTCAGCGGTTCGGGCGCGAAGGCGGGATCCTCGACGGGCGTGCTCAGCAGGGTATGCATCTCGCCGATACAGCGGCCGAGCGTGCGCAGACGATCGTAGAACAGGGTGTGCGGCGACTTGCCGTTCGCCGAACCGGAGCGCAGGTCGGTGGCGAGGCGCTCCAGATGATCGAGCGTGAACGTGAGTGCATCGCCCTGGTGGCGGACATACGTCTGCATGGCTGCCAGCGCGATCGGCGGCGAGCCGTCGAGCTGGCAGGTCACGGTGCCCGTGAGTGCCGCGACGCGCGTGAAGCCGGCGCGGGTCAGGAAGTCGACCATCTCGACGTCCGGATTGATGCCCGGATCGGCGCGTCGATACGCCTTGAGGAACACGCTCTCGCCGAGCACGACGTTGACCTCCAGCGGATCCAGGCCGAAGCGTTCCACGGGCGTGAGTTGCTCGGCGCCGGTGCCGTGCCATGCCGGCGTGGTCTCGAATACCAGCGCGCCGCCCGTGAAGGCAATGCGCTCGTTGGCGGCCATCGAGCGGACGATGGCCGCGCAGAACGCGGGATCCGCCAGCGCATCCACCAGCACGCCGACGCGCGAATGCTCGCGCACGCGCGCGATCGTCCATTCCGCCGAACGCAGCACCTCGCTATCGGCCACGTCGTCCCAGACCAGCTCCAGCGGCAGGGCGAAGCGCTGACGCTGACCATTCGGCGCATTGACGTAGATCAGGCTGAGCAGCGTATCTCCCTGCGGTCCCGACCAGACCATGCGCTCGCCGAGCTGCACGGACTCACCGCCACGAATCCAGCCGCGCTGGCGCATGAACTCCGGCAGCACTTCCTCTTCCAGTTGCTGCAGCGTGCGGCGCGTGACGGTTCGGGCGGCCGCGCGATCGAGTCCGCCGAGAGAGCGGATGCCGTCGGTCAGCACGAGCGTCGGCAGTTCCGTCGCCGGCAGCCGCTCGACATGCCATGACGGCGAAGCCTGTGAATCGCTCAGGGCCAGCCAGAAGAACGAATGCGCCGGCAGCGTCAGGAAGTACGGCAGCTCGCCGATCGGCGGAAACGCATTGTTCCCCGCCAGCTCCACCGGCACACGTCCCTTGTAGCGCGACAGGTCCAGTTCGACCGCCTGCGCGGACTGCGCGAGATTGGCGACGCACAGCACGATCTCGTTCTCGAAGGTGCGCACGTAGGCGATGATCTTGCGATTCTGCGGCCGGATGAATTCGAGCGTGCCGCGCCCGAAGCAGCGATGCCGGCGGCGAATCGTCAGGATGTGGCGCGTCCAGTTGAGCAGCGAAGACGGGTCGCGGCTCTGCGCTTCGGCGTTGACGGCCTGGTAGCCGTAGACCGGGTCCATGATGATCGGCAGGTACAGGCGCTGCGGATCGGCGCGCGAAAATCCGGCATTGCGATCGACACTCCACTGCATGGGCGTGCGCACGCCGTTGCGGTCGCCGATATAGATGTTGTCGCCCATGCCGATCTCGTCGCCGTAATACATGATCGGCGAGCCGGGCATCGACAGCAGCAGGCTGTACATGAGCTTGATGCGATCGACATCGTTGCCGAGCAGCGGCGCCAGGCGGCGCCGGATGCCGACGTTGACCCGCATGCGCGGCTCCTGCGCGTACATCTTGTACATGTAGTCGCGTTCGCGGTCCGTCACCATCTCCAGCGTCAGTTCGTCGTGATTGCGCAGGAAGATGGCCCACTGGCAGTTGTCGGGAATGTCGGGCGTCTGGCGCAGGATCTCGGCAACCGGAAAACGGTCTTCCAGCGCCACTGCCATGAAGATGCGCGGCATGAGCGGGAAGTGGAAGGCCATGTGGCATTCATCGCCGTCGCCGAAGTACTCGCGCACATCCTCGGGCCATTGATTGGCTTCGGCGAGGAACAGGCGTCCGTGATAGTTCGCATCGACGACGGCGCGCATGCGCTTCAGTACTTCGTGCGTCTCGGGCAGGTTCTCGTTGTTGGTGCCCTCGGCGACGCACAGGTACGGAATCGCATCCAGCCGCAGGCCATCGACGCCCATGTCGAGCCAGAACCGCATGACATCGATGACGGCATCGACGACCTGCGGATTGTTGTGGTTCAGATCGGGCTGATGCGAAAAGAAACGGTGCCAGTAGTAACGGCGTGCGAGCGGATCCCACGCCCAGTTGGAGCTTTCGGTGTCGGTGAAGATGATGCGCGTGGAGGCGAACTTCTTGTCGGTGTCGCTCCACACATAGAACTCGTGTTCCGGCGAGCCCGGCGGCGCACGGCGTGCGGCCTGGAACCACGGGTGCTGATCCGAGGTGTGATTGATCACCAGTTCGGTGATGACGCGCAGTCCGCGACGGTGCGCCTCGTCGACGAAGCGCTTGAAGTCGTCGAGCGTGCCGTAGTCGGGGTGTACATCCCGATAATCGGCGATGTCGTAGCCGTCGTCGCGTTGCGGCGACGGATAGAACGGCAGCAGCCAGATGGTGTTGACGCCGAGTTCCTGGATGTAGTCCAGCTTCTGGATCAGTCCGGCGAAATCGCCGATGCCGTCGCCGTTGGCATCGTGGAATGCCTTGACGTGCATCTGGTAGACGATGGCGTCCTTGTACCAGAGTGGATCCGCAGCCGGCTCGGCGTGACGTTCGACGATCGGTCCGGACATGCTTACAGGGGGTGCAGGTTCAGCCATTGCATATATATGTGACGGATACCGTCGTCGAGCCATCAGGATTTGCCCTGCCGCCGACGCATGACCCTGTGCAACGCACCTGCGTGTGAAAAGATCCCGGTGCGGAATGTGATGCGCTCGACATTCCATGACCGCATCAGGGGCGCTGCCGCCTCAAGAATCGATCTGCGGCGCCGATCACAAAAGGAGCGCCGGATTTACGCCGCCCCTGGCGCGCACCACAAGAATCTGCCGCGTCCGGTCCCGGCCGGCGCAGGCGTCGGCGCTGTGCGGGTGTCTGGATGAACTCACGTGTTTGAAGCGATCATCGGTCCCGGCATCCGCCTGATGCAGAACCTGCGGCTGCCCGCGAAGTTCGCGCTCATCAGTCTCGCCTTCATGGTGCCGCTGGGCGTGGCGATCTACGGCATGATCTTCCCGGGTCGTCGCAACACCCTGCTTTCCCTGATCTTCATCAGCCTGATGCTGGCGGTGTACCTGACCGTCAGCTTCTATGTGTCCAACCGCCGCGGCTTCGGGGCGCTGCTGTCGCGGATGCGCAAGCTGGCGCGCGGCGATCTCACTGCGAACTTCGCTTCGCGCGGCCGCGACGAGATCGGCACCCTGATCAATGCCTTCGATGCCAGCCGGCACGAACTGCAGATGCTGATCGCGCGCATCCGCGAGGCCACCCATACCATCGACGAGGCCGGGCAGCAGATCGCGCAGGCCAATGACGATCATGCACAGCGCGAATCGTCGCGGTCCGCCTCGGTGCGCGAAACGGCGGACAGCGCGCAGCAGGTCGCGGTCGTCGTACAGCGCAATCTGGACAATGCACTGAACGCCAACCGGCTCGCGGAGGATGCGCACGGCACAGCCTCGCGCGGCAACGAGGCGGTCAACAAGGTCGTGACGACGATGGACGCGATCACCGGCTCCTCGCGCCGGATCGGCGACATCATCGGCGTGATCGACGAGATCGCCTTCCAGACGAATCTGCTCGCGCTCAATGCCGCCGTGGAAGCGGCGCGCGCCGGCGAGCAGGGCCGTGGCTTCGCCGTGGTCGCGAGCGAAGTGCGCAACCTGGCGCAGCGGTCGGCCGCGGCGGCCGACGAGATCAAGAAACTGATTTCCGCCTCGATCGACGACGTGGAGCGCGGCGCCGCACTGGTCACCAGCGCCGGCACGACCATGCGCGAAATTCTCGACTCGGTCACGCGCGTGTCCGGGATCATGAAGGAAATCGCCGTGGCGAGCCGTTCGCAGACCGACGATATCGGCACGCTGAACAAGGCCATCGAACGCATCGACGAGGACACGCAGCAGAATGCCGCCAGCGTCGAGCAGACCGCTGCCGTCGCGGCCTCGCTGCGCGACCAGGTCTCGCACCTGCTGGATGCTGTCGGCAATTTCTCCATCGGCGACACGCCTGCTGCTGCACCGCAGTTACTGCCGCAGCCATCCGAGGCCGGTCGGGCAACCGATCGACTGCGCTCCGCTGCCTGACATCTCGATGCCGATCTGCAGCACGGGAAATTTGCATCTCTGACTGATTGACAGCGATCGGACGCCGCTCGTACTTTCCGATCACGATCCAATGCTGGAGACATCGATGCCGGACGGCGATCATGGGCCACGCGCCCGCTTTCACTCGATGGACGAAGGCACGCGGGAGGACTGGTCGATCATCAACGATGCGATGAAGCCCTTCATCGCCGACCTGCCCAATCGCGTGCTGGCGCATCTGCGCCTGCTCGACGGCGATTGCGGCGGCTTCGCTGTCGACCGGCTCGAACACTGCCTGCAGACCGCGACACGTGCACATCTCGACGGACGCGACGAGGAATACGTCGTCTGCGCGCTGCTGCACGACCTGGGCGACACGCTCGGTCCGCGCAATCACGCCGATGTCGCCGCAGCGATTCTCAAGCCGTTCGTGTCCGAACAGAACCACTGGATGGTCGAGAAGCACGCCATCTTCCAGGGTTACTACTTCTTCCATCACCTCGGGCTCGATCGCGACATGCGCGAACAGTTCCGCGACCATCCCTGGTACGACTACACGGAAGAATTCTGCCGTCTCTACGACGGACCGGCCTTCGACCCGGAATTCCAGAGCCTGCCGCTGGCGACGTTCGAGCCGATGGTGCATCGCGTATTCACGAACGTGAAGAATTCCATCTACGTGCCGAAGGACAGGCGGCCGCGCAAGGAATAGGCCCGGAGCCGAGAAGATCTCCACGGAGGACACGGGGAACACGGGGTCGGAAGAGAAAAATTATCCCGGTCCTTTCTTCATCCCCGTGTTCCCCGTGGAAATCCTCTTCCACTCTTCGCGCACGACTATCGCTGTGCCGGCGATGGCGGTAGCCTCGGGTCACCAGATCTGTCGGTGTGCCCCTTGATCGTCATTCTCCCGAATCGTCTGCGAGCCACGGTACGGGCGTTCCTCAACGCCACCGCGCTGCTGCTGGCGCTGATCCCGCTGCCCGCAGCATCCGCGCAGAACGTTCCGCAACCCTCATGGCAACAGGAATACTGGGCGCGGTTCGACGATCGCGACTGGGACGCAGCAATCGCCTCGGCGGAACAGCTCGTCGCCGCAGCACGTCCGGCCACGGCCGCAACGGGATTGCGACTGTCCGAAGCCCTGTCGCTGCTCGGCAGCGCGCAGCTCAGCAAGGGCAACCTGGTTGCGGCCGAAGCCGCATTCACCGAAGCATTGCAGCTCGCCGAGCAATACAGCGGCCGTTCCAGTGCGTCCCTCATCGATCCGCTGCGGGGACTGGGCTTTACGCTGGCCGCCGCCGGCAAACATGACCAGGCGATTCCATACATGGATCGCGCGTTGCTGCTGTCGCGACGCACGGCGGGACTGTTCGACCTGTCGCAACAGGGATTGCTGCGCCAGCTCACCGCGAGCCTGACCGCTGTCGGCTCGGCGGCCGAGGGCGAACGCCACCTGCTGTATCTGCGCCGCATCGGCGAGCACGCGTATGGCGCGAACGATCCACGCCTGATTCCGATCCTCTGCGTCGTCGGCGACTGGTACGTGGAAGTCGGGCAGGTCGACGAAGGACGCCGCAACTACCGCGCGGCGATCGGCATCGCCCAACGCAGGCTGGAAAAGAACAGCCTCGGACTCGTCGAGCCGCTGCGCTCGTTCGCCGCCAGCTACCCGCGCGAAATCATGCTGTCGTCCTTCGGACTCATCTATCGGGGAGAAAGGCCGGGCAGCCTCGACCCCATGAGCGGACACGTCGAGAACGAACCGATGAACCCTCGCTATCTCAGCAGCGAAGGCGAACGGGCCCTGCTTCGCGCGCTGGAAATCGCGCGGGCCCATCCGGACGCATCCGCAGTCACCGTCGTCGGCACGCTGGTGCAGACGGGCGACTGGTTCGTCATGAAACAGCAGCCCGCCAAAGCCATGCCCTACTACGAACAGGCTGCAGCGGTGCTGGCGCAGTCCGCATCGACGGCCGGGAGCGAGGTGACCACGGTATTGAGCTTCCCGGTGCAGATCTACTATCCGACACCGACGCTGGCGACACGCAACCTGAATCGCCCCGACACGGACGAGCGTTTCGTGCAGCTCGAATTCACGGTTCAGGCCGACTCGACCGTCACCGACGTCGTCGTCACCGACAAGAACGCCAACGATCGACAGACCGCGCAGGTCGTCGAAGCCCTGCGCGCCGCACGCTACCGGCCGAAGTTCGTCGACGGCAAACCCGTTGCGACCACGGCGGTGGGATATCGACAGGTGCTCAAGGTGCGCAAGACGACGCAGGACGCGGAATGAAGAATTTCACACGGAGTTCACGGAGAACACGGAGTCGTCGGAAAAAGAGATGATCTTCACGGGGAGTTTTCTCCTCCGTGATCTCCGTGAACTCCGTGTGAAACTCTTGAGTCTTCAGACCGGCGACGTCGGCTACGGACCGGGATTCGCCACGCTGCGATAGAACTCGATCTGCTGCTTGCCAAACTCGACGGCCTCGGCGAGCGTGATCGTGTGCGGAGTTCTCGAATGAACAAGTCGATGTCATCGCTCAACCGATGATGGAGCGACAGCATGAGGCGCGTGCCGCCGCCGAGGAGCGGCTGCAGGACAAAGCCCGCGGTCCGACTCACGCCCTCGACCATGGATTCGGCTTTCGTCAGCAACGATCGCCATGGCCCCTGCTTCTCGTGGTCAAGAATTTCCCGTTCGCTGACTTTCATAGCAGATGCTGAACTGCCTTCTCCCAGGCCAGCACCCGCGGCGCCCTGGCCCTGAGGGTCTCCTCGTACAGCCCGTTTGCCTGAGCCACTCCCGAACGAAGTTCATTGACACAGCGGATGATGAGCTGCGGGTCGATCTCCACGAACATGTAAGTGATAAGAGCCGCCGCGACCTGATGATGGTGGACCGGAGAGAGCGATCCGATCCTCAGCGCCTGGCTCAGGTCCGAGCGCGTGAGGACGTGGCCGACTGGCGCATTGAGATGCGTCACGGCAAGGTCCAGAGCGCTCGTTGAAGCCGGAGTATCCATTTTCCAAGTATCCCCGAAAAGACAGCTTTTGGAACGACTTACATGGCTTTCACGGCAGCTCTTCGAGGGGCGGCAGCGCTCTCACGATACGTACCCGCAGGAGCGGAGAAGATTCAGACCAGCGATTCGGGTACGACCGGATCGGGCTGCTTCGATTCTTCCTTGTCCTCATCCATGTCTTCGATCGGTTCCACGGGCGCCGCCACGGGCTGTTCGACCGGCGTGTCGCTCGGCGCTGGGATGCCGAGCGGCGGCAGCACGGGTGTATCCGGTACGGCCGATTCGGGTAGCAGGCCGCGCACGATGGCCTGGTCGCGGAATTCCACGGCGAGCTTCGCACCGGCATCGCGTAATGCCAGTGCCGTGGCCTGTGTCAGCGGCTGGTCGCTGGCGATGCCCTGCGAAGGCGCGGTGCCATAACCGGTGAAGCCCCACGAATCGGCGAGGCGGCCGTCGGGCGTGTAGACATTGATGCGGTACTTGATGCTCACCGCGAAGAAGGGCGAACCGGCATCGCGCGGTGTGATGAAGGCGTATTCCTCGACCGTCGGTTCCAGCACGGCACGCACATCGGCGCCCGCCGGCAGCGTGGCATTCACGTTGTCGATGACGATCACGTGCTCGAACATGGCATTGAGCAGGCGCATGAGGCCATCCGTCTGCGCCTTGCCGAGTTGGATATGCCAGTCGGTACCGGAACGTTCCTCGTTGTGAACGTAAGTGGCGAACTCCGGCGGTACGTGCACGGCGACGGCCACGGGAATTTTCACGACCAGCGGCGTCGGGATGTTCGTCGTTGCCACCAGCTTGACGGGTCCGCAACCGGCGAGCCAGGTCAGAGCGGCAACGGCAACCAGGCCGGCGAGAGATCGCGCAATCGTTGTTGGCTGCTGCAAGACGACCTCGTCTGAAGAGTTACGGCTGTTGCATCGCTGCCTGCAGGGCCGGCAGATCGCCCGGTTCGAGCGGCCCGGTCGGCGCCGTGGTTGCATCGCCGATCCGGAACGGCGAAGCGCGCCGCTGCGGTTCGTCGAGCCCGACGAAGGTGCCGCCGTTCCTGGCACATAGTATCCGCATCAGCGTCGCGAAACGGATGCTGGTGTACTGCGGTGCATCCGGCCGTACGGGAAAGCCGATGGCATGGATGCGCACGCGACGCTCGCCGCTGCCGTCGGCACGATTCAGCACATCCACGCTCTTGACCACGGCGTCGATCGAGGGACCGGTGAACTCGTCGCCGAACACATAGATGCTGATCTTCTTGTCCCTGGAGTAATAAGTGCGGATCGCCTCGACGATGCCCTCGATGGGACTCGAATTGGAGAACGCATTCCAGTTGCGGATGCGGTCGATGACGATCTTGCGCTGCGCCGGCGTATCGGGAATCCATTTGCCGCGATAGCCCGGGAACATGTAGCCGCCCTCGTCGTCCATCACCTGGAAGCCCTTCACCTTGGGATACAGGTTGAGGGTCTCCTCGACTTTCTGGATCAGCATCGGCCAAGCGTAGTTGACCATGCTGCCCGAGGTGTCGACGACGAAGATGATGTATTCGCTGTCGACCGGAATGCCGCCGATGACATCGTCCTTCTTGCGATGGAAGCCCTTGCCCAGCACGCGCTTCATCTCCTCGGTCAGCGACTGCTGCGCCGAGGCCAGCTTGCCTTCGAGCGTATTGGCGACATCGGCTTCCTGCTTCGACGTCTGAAACTTGCCGCGGATGTCGCTCAGGTCGCCGCGCAGCCGCGCGATCTTCGCCTTCTCTTCCGACAACTGCTCCTGCCGCGCCTGCAGATCGCGATTCAGGATGTCGCTCTGTCCGGCGATGTCGACCAGTTCGTCCTGCAGCTTGACGATCTGCTCCTGCAGATCCTCCTGCGAACGCTCCACCTCCGGCGAACGCATGTCGCTCAGCACCAGCAGCAGCACGACGGATCCCAGACCGCAGGTGATGCAGTCCAGGAACGAGATACTGAAGATCTCGGTTTCGCGACGGGTGTTACGACGGGACATGGGGAGAGGCTGCTGGCTGCTGGCTGCTGGCGACTGGCCAGAGGCGGTTGGAGCGCGGCGACAGAATGCTCCCAGCGGAGCCCGTCGGATCTCTGGCCAGTCGCCCGTTTCTCATGGCCAATCCTTCGACGGACTGATGAACGACCCACCAGTGCGGCGCGAGGCGAGCCAGAACGCGCTCGGCGCGGACGGGTCGCCTTCCATCGGCATCAGGATGACATTCAGCGGCACGGCCTTCGGATACTTGGCGATGGCGCGCTCGAAGAACTTGAGACGGTCGTCGCCGTCGACGGTCTTCTTCATCAGCGGTGCGCTCGTGCCCTGGGTGGGCAGGCCGTCGGTGATGAGGATGACGTTGTCGGGCTTCGGATTGAGTGCGTTCATGGCGGCGAAGGCGTTTTCGAGACTGGTACCGTCCTTCGGCACGGTCTTGCGCAGCGCGATGAGCGCCTCGTTCAGGGAATTCGGGTCGTTGACCTTGAGCCACTTGCCCGTCGAGCCTTCGTTGAGCGGCCAGGTCTGGGTGTTGAAGGCGTAGATCTGGAATTCGCTTTCGACCGGCAGCTGCGCGGCCAGCCAGTCGACCGTCGACAGCGTGCGCCGCCATTTCTCGGACAGCAGCTTGCGCGCCTCCGACATGTTGCGCATGCGCAGGACATTGACGACCGTCTCATCGAGCATGCTGGCCGACGCATCGACCATGATCAGGATGCGCGAGCCGCCGACGCGCAGGCCGGTGAGGTACTGACGATCGCCATCGCCCGTGAAGCCACGGACGCGCGTGCCCGTCGTGTCGGCGCGTTCGCTCGCGCCTTCGAGACGACGATTGCCTTCTTCCAGCGCCTTGAGATCCGCCTTGAGCCGCTCGATCGCTTCGCGGCGCGACAGCGTGTCCTTGTCGGCATCGGCGAGCTGGACCTTGAGCTGTTCGGTTTCCGCCAGCACGCGCTCGCCCATTCCCTCGGTGCGCACGGCTTCGGCCTCGGTCTGGGTCATCGAGTTACGCAGCACGACGAGGTTCTGATAACCCTCGAGCACCTGTTCTTCGAGCGCGGTCACTTCCGACTGCATCGCACGCGACTCGGTCGCCGCGCGCAGGCCGCCCTTGGCATTGATCAGCACATAGACCAGCACCACCGACCCGAACGCGCAGGTGATGCAGTCGAGAAACGACATGCTGAAGATTTCAGTCTTGCGGCGCGCCATCGTCCTGCACCAGTTGAATGAGGTCGAGCGTCACGCCCGGGGAACCCAGCCGCAGGCGGTCGCCGACGGTGAGCACGCTCTGACCGACGACCCGCTCTTCGTTGACGAACGAACCGTAGGTACTGCGATCCTCCACGAGCACCGAGCCATTGCGGCGTATCAGCGTGCAGTGCGCCCGCGACACGCCCGGCGCCGCACTCGGCAGCACCAGCGAACGCCCCGCAGGCGGTGACCAGCCGATCGCAAGCGGCGCATCCGAGATGCGCCAGGCGCGACCCTGGAACAGCACATGCGTGGGCCGCAGTTGCGATGGTGTGCTTTCGTACCCGACCGCGGCATTGCCTTCCGCCCGCGCCAGCGGCAGCTGGTACACCAGTGCCAGCGAATCCGGCGAGCGCTGGATCGCCTGACGATGCAGCAACGCGCCGAGCGCGGCTGCGCCCTGCGGCAGCGATTGCACCGAGCAATCGCGCAAGGTCGCGAAGCGGTCGAGCAGTCCCGGCAACGCGGAAACGCGATGCGACACGCGCAGCTCGATCGGCAGGCCGGCGACACGCGCGTCCTGCACGAGCTTCACGAGTTCGGCGTAGTGCGGCTCGGCGGCGGCAACGAACTGCGCACGCGTGAGTTCGATCTCAAGCGGCCGGTCGCCGAACTGCAGCGACAGCGTGATCGATTCGTTGTCGATGAGCTGCTGCAGCCACTGCGGCAGCTGGTTCAGCAGGCGCTGTTCGCTCGCCGCGTCATGCAGCGGATCGAAGCGCGTATTGCGGACGAAGGCCTCGGCGATCATCTGCATCCAGGTCTGCTGCAGCGCCAGCAGGCCGCGGCGCGGCGCGATCTCGTAGCGATTGCGCTTGAGCCCGCTGCCGGCGTAATCGAGCGCCGTGAGCAGCGCCTGATGCAGTTCGAGATCGAGGTACAGCACGCGCGCCGGTGCGGCTTCGAGACTGCAGGCCGCCAATGCCGCATCCACGACGCCAGCCACCCGCACGCCGGTTTCGTTGATGACACCGAGCAGCAATCCAAGCTGTTCGCGCGTGTAGCCCGCCGGCACGGCCAGCAGCACACCCTCGGCATCCGACTTGTATGGGTCGAGCAGCGCACTCGCCTGCGCGAAGGCCGTGTCGGCCGTCGTGCGCACCAGGCGCGACGGCCGCACCAGCGGTTCGGTGCTCAGTCCGCGCCAGAAATTCATCTGCGCCAGCAGCGGCTGCAACCGCAGCTTCGGTGCTGCGGCATCGCCCGTCAGTGTCGTGTTCTCTTCGAGCACGGCAACGCCGGGTGCCACGGTCAGCACGCTCGCAACCTCGTCGCGCTGCTGCGCGAGGGTGAGGCCGGCGTCGATGAGTTCGAGGGAGAGCATGAATGAGTTGACGGTTTACGGTTGACGGTTGACGGCCGGAAGTGTCGAGTCCTGATTTCCGCTTCTGGCTGTCAACCGTCAACGGCCAACTGCCAACAGCGCGAAGCGCTCATCTCACCTGCATATGCCGGATCAGCCGCTGATCGATCCAGTGATCCGTGTCGTGCACGAGCTGTTCCTGCGACTGCTGCAACTGGTGCAGGAAGAACATCAGCACGATCGTCAGCGACAGCGCGACGAAGGTGGCGTTGAACGCGATACCCAGACTCGACGTGACCGAGGTGATGTCGCCGCTGACCGCCTGGTTGGCCTGCAGCAGCGCATCGCCGATGTGACGCACGGTGCCGATGAAGCCGATGGCCGGGATCGCCCAGGCGATGTAGCGGATCATGGCGAGACTCGAATCGAGGCGATCGGCTTCGGAATCGCAGACGGCGCTGGAGGTTTCCGCGGAATCGCGGATGCTGCGCGTCGCGGCGAAGCGATCGAGCGAGCGCTGCAGGGCGCGCACGACCAGGCGCGACTTGTCCTCTTCCGGTAGCGATTCGAGCTGGCGCGCGTAGTCCTTCGCATCTTCGGGCAAGACCTTGATGCCCTCCGGTACGTGGACGAGATCGCGTTCCAGGAAGTTGCGTTCGCGCCGCACCAGCACGGCCTTGTAGCCGATGATCAGCATGGCCCAGACGAAGTGCATGATTTCGAGTTCCTGTTCGAAATCCTTGATCACGAGAAAGAAGGAACGCTTCGGCACATAGGTCTTGTCTTCCTTCATGTGCTGCAACTCGACCTGCGTGATGGCCTCGCCCTGCGGACGGATCCAGGCGACATAGGTGGCATGCACGACCATGAGCGTGAAGATCAGCGCGAACAGCGTCCACGCGAACTCGCTCGGGTACGTGAAGCCGCGGCGCTGGCGCGGAGGAGTCGCTGTTGCTGTAACCATGAGTGTCTCGATGCTCAGATGTCGATCGGGAAGGACACGTCGAAGTCGGCGCGCACCTGCTCGGAAGGAATGAAGCGCTGCGGCGAGCCCTTGGCGGCCGTGCCCTTTTCTGCAGCATCCTTGTCTGCTTGCTCGTCCGCCGCGGCAGGCTCGGCCGCGGATTTCTCCGCGTCGTCCGCTGCCTGCTCGGCGTCTGCGGCCGGTGCCTCAGCCGGCTGCGCAGGCGTCTGCGGTTCCGCCGCCAGCGCCCACGACGTCGTGACCAGAGTCCCGACCAGTACGATCAGCCGCAAGAGGGATTTCATCGTCGTACTCCACTCATCATTCGACGTAGCGGGCCACCCGGAAACCGACATCGTTGCGCGCTCCGTCGCCAAAGTCGCGTGCCGCGAGGCGCAGATCGGTCACGCTCGCCTGCTTCCAGCTCGAACCGCGGATGACGTGATTGCGGCCCTGCACCGGGCCCATTGGATCGACCTGCACCTGCGTGCCGTCGACACTCACCGTGTAGTAGTCGTGGGCCCATTCGGCTGCGTTGCCGCCCATGTCGTACAGGCCGAGCGTGTTCGGCGGGAATTTGCCGACAGGCGCGCTGACCGCGAAGCCGTCATCGTAATCCGGAACGATGTCCTGCAACACCACGCGGGCGGTGTAGTCGGCGTAGTTGCCCGAGCCCGCGGCGACGGGCAACGCATCGCCCCATGGATAGCGACGGAACTTGCCGCCGCCGGCATGCCGCGCGACCCATTCCCATTCGGCATCGGTCGGCAGTCGATAGCCGTTGGTCATCGGATTCGCCGGCACCAGCGAGTCGCCGTCCTTCACGTAGGCCGGCTTGAGTCCTTCCTGTTCGGAGAGCCAGTTGCAATAGGCCGCAGCCTGCTCCCAGCGGAGGCTCACGACCGGCTGGTTGTCCAGCTCCAGCGTGTTCGGCGGCACGATGCCGGAGCGGTGATCGCTCTTGAATCGCTTGAACTCGGCATTGGTCACTTCACGCACGCCGAAATAGAACGCGCGCCTGAACTCGACCTCGCGCTGCGCCTCGTTGGCACGACGACCCGGCTCGCGCCGCGGACTGCCCATGGTGAAACGACCCAGCGGCATGAGTTTCAGTTGCTGCGCGACCTTGGTCGTCACCGTCGCCGGGGTCGCGGCGACGCGGGTCTGTTCGGCGGTCAGCAGCGTCGTCTCGACGACCTGCGGCAACCCCGGTCGCGGCGTCACGGTCGTCTTGAAATCGACGAAGCCCGGCTTGCGCACGATGATCTCGTGCGTCGTGGCGACGAGCCGCAGCGTCTGGTTGACGGCGCCCGCCGGTCTGCCGTCGACGAGGATCTGCGCATCCGCCGGCTGCGCGCGCACGGCCACTTCGCCGAACACGCCCGTGAGTGCGACGTTCACGCTCTGTTTCTCGCCGGAGCGCAGCGTCACAGCGCGCGTCGCCGATTCGTAGCCGGCGCGGGTGAAGACGATGGACTGCGCCATGTCCGGACGCACGTCGACATCGAGCGGTGTCTGGCCGCGATACACGCCGCTGATGGAGACGCTGGCACCGGAGGGTTCCGAACGCAGCGACAGCCGGCCATCGGGCAATCCCAGACGCACGGGACCGACACTCATGGCCTCGTTCGCCTTCACCTGGATATCGGTGGTCCAGGGCTTGAAGCCGTCGAGCCGGACTTCGAGCGGCTGGTTGCCCGCCGACACCTCCGTGGTCAGCGGCGTGGTGCCGCGCACTTCGCCGGCAATGGACACCTGCGCACCCGCCGGCTCCGATGTCACCGTGACGTTGGCCCACGCCGGCACCAGCGCGGCAGTGAACACCTGCTTTTTGCCCAGCCCTTCCACCTCGACGGTGCCCGAGAATGGCTGGTAGCGCGGCGCGTTGATGGCGATCGTGTGACTGCCGGGCGACAGTTCGAACTCGCCCGGCGCGGCCGCAGCTTCTTGGCCGTCGATCGACACCTGCGCCGCGACCGGTACGTCGATCTGCAGGTAGCCCGGCAGTTTCGCCAGCGTCAGCGAGAACTGCTGGCTGGCCGCTTCGGTAACTTTGATCTGGAGCTGCGCCGGCGCGTAGCCCTGCTGCGTCGCCCGCACGGTGTACTCGCCCGGTCGCAGCAGGAACCGGCCGCCGACCGGCACCGCAGGCAGGCCGCCGCTGATGGCGATCTGTGCCTGCTGCGGATCGGTCGCGATACCGATCGAGGTCGCCGTCATCAGGAACCAGAGAATGCCGGCCGCGATCAGGGCGACGAGCGCGAGCACGATCCGCCCCGGTCTGATTCTGAAGCCGCGACGTTGCCTGGTGCTCTCGGAAGCACGGAAGCGCACGGCAGCGATCGGTTCCGCCTCGGCATCGCTGTCGCCGCGCAGGCGCGCATCCTGCGCAATGATCGGCGGCGCCGTGATGTTGCCGGCGCTGCCATCGTCCACTTCGATGGCGCGCTGACCGCGTTCTTCGACGATGCGCAGACGCGCCGCGCCGAGATTCACGACATCGCCGGCCTTGAGCCAGGCGGACTGCGTGATGCGCAGGCCGTTGTGCAGCACCTCGGCGCCGTCGGCCGGCTGCACGAACAACTGATCTTCATGCACGCCGATCCAGGCTTCGATAGCGGCTGGCCGGCCGGCCAGCACGATCAGGCTGCCGGCGCCGCCGAAGCCGAGCGGAAAGTCAGCCGGGCCGAAGCGTCGCTCGCCCTGCGGCTCGCGCACGATCAATGTTTCTTCCTGCCAGGCCGTGGCGTTCAAATCTTTTCCTCGCAGCGGACGATGACGGGCTCCAGCGCCGTCCCGGGAATCACGTTGATCTCGCGCCGCACGTCACGATACCCGGGACGCGTACCGACGACGGTGTAGCTGCCGGGCGCGAGTTCGAGCGAGCGCTGTTCGAACGCGCCCAGTGCGCCGACGCGGTAGATCGTGACCTGCGTGAGATTGTCGGACCGGATCGCGACCTGCACGGGCACTTCGGCGCGTGCCAGCCAGTCGCGCAGCGTGGCGATCTGCTGTTTGAGCGTCGGACCGGGCGCTGCAATCGACTGCGCGCGTTCGAGCGTGCCGTGCGCCGCGCTGCGCACCGGTGCGCTGAACAGCCGTTCGGGCTGCGTCAGATACAGTTCGAGCTGTTCGTTGAGCTGGGCGCGCGGCTGCGTCCGTGCGATGCCTTCGCTCGCAAACGCGACGGTCGAATCGAGCTGCGCCACGGCCTGGTATTCCTTCAGCGCCTCGGCCCAGCGTTCCTTCGTCTCCAGCTCGCGTGCGGCATCGAGCCTGGCGGTGATCGAGTGGGTGCGTTCTTCCTGTTCGATCTGTTTCAACGCCTGGGTCACTTCGGGCGCCCCAGGGCGGATGCGATTGGCCGCGTCGAACGCGGAACGCGCCTCGGCATAGCGGCTGGCCGACAAGGCACTGAAGCCGCGCGCCATGTTGGCGGCGAATGCATCGCCCGCCACCCGGGAACCGACGCGAGCCATGCCGTCGGCGGCGCGTGTCGCATCGGCATCGAGTTTCAGCGCCTTGCTGAAAGCTTCCGCGGCGGCGGACGTGTTGCCTTCGCGTTCCAGCCGCTCGCCCGTCGTCACCAGCGCCAGCACTTCATCGAGCGTGCCTGCACGCCTGAGTCCGCGCGTCGCGGCGGCGTTGCCCGCTTCGATCTTCACTGCCAGCTCAAAAGCTGTCATCGCATCGGCGGCGCGACCCTCGGCGAGCGCCTTGCTGCCGGCAGCCAGTTCGCGCGCCAGCACATCGCCGGCACGCTTTTCGAGAACGCCGAGCAGCGGCTCGATGGCGGTGAAGTGCTGCGCCGCCGTCACGTATTCGCGCGCGGCGAGATCCTTGTCGCCCGCGGCGAGTTCGTCGCTGGCCTGTCTGAATTCGGCGCCGCCCCATTGTTCGACGGCACGCGTGCGCAATTTTTCGAGTCGCGGATCGATGGCGGCGCGCAGATCCTCGGCCTGCTGTTTGGCGCGCGCCAGGGCGGCGAAGTCGAGTTCCTTCCTGGTCGGCGACGGTTCCTCTTTCGGTTTTTCGGCAACGACGGGTTTCGCCGGCTCGGTCGCGGGGAACCAGCGCGGCAGGGCGAAGAAGACGAGCGCCACGCCGGCGACACCGGCAATCACGGCGGCGGCGCCGAGTCCGCGCCGGAATCCCTGGCGTCGCAGATCGTCGTCCGCGCGACCTGCCGCATCGGGCCGGCGCCATTCGCTGCGCAGGGGTTCACCCTGGGCAAGCGGCGGACGAACCGCGGGGGGCGCGACGGCCGGTCGCGCCGCAGGGGCATTCACGATGCTGACCGCCGGCAACGTCGCAAGCGCGGCCGACAGTTCGTTGGCGATGCTGTCCATGTCCGCGGGCCGATCGGCCGGCGATTTCGCCAGACAGCGATCGATGAGCTGCGCGACCGGCGGCGGAATCGATGCCACCGAGGTCAGCGAGCGCGGCCGTTCGTTGCGGATCTTCTCTGGCATTGCATCCGGGTAGAACGGCGGATAGCCGGACAGCAGTTCGTAGAGCAATGCGCCGAAGCCATAGATGTCATCGCCGATGCTCGCCGCCTCGCCGTCGAGCTGCTGCGGACTGATGCTGAAAGGCGAACCGCGGCCGGCGTGCGCTGCCGGTAGTTCGGCCAGCGCCAGTGCGATGCCGAAGTCCGTGAGCCGGGGGACGCCATCGGCGGTCAGCAGCACGTTGGCGGGCTTGACGTCGCGATGCACGAATCCCGAGCGATGCGCATGTGCCAGGGCCTGCGCCACCGGAATCGCGACCCGCAGGATGTCGATGCAGCCGCGACCGCGCCAGGCCGTGAGATCGCCGCCCGACACGTATTCCATCGCGATCCAGGCGTGCTGCGGCGAGCGATACAGCCCGTCGACCTTGAGGATGTTCGGGTGCTCGAGTGTCTTGAGACGCGAAGCTTCGCGATGCAGAGACGCAATGGCAGCGACATCCTGCATCAGCTCGTCGGCCAGCACCTTGACGGCGACGAGGCGTTTGCGTTCGTTGTCCTGCGCCAGCCAGACACTGCCGCTGCCGCCTGACCCGAGGGCGCGGACCAATACGAACCTTGCAGAGAGCTCCTGCCCGCTTTCCAGCATGCTGAGATTCTTGAAGAAGAGGGACTGACGGAAAACTATCGTGTACCACCGCCGTTGCTTGCGGAGGCTGCGGGTTGCCCGGCAGCGACGGGCGTCACTGCAGGAAGACCTGTCTCGTTCTCGTAGAGTTCCTTGAGCAGCCGACGCCACTCCTGGAACTGCTCTTCCGCGGTGCCACGCAACTGCAGCGTCCTGCCTTCGACCTCGACCACCATCGGCTGCACTTCCGCCTGGAAGGATTCGCCGAGCTGCTTCAGGGAATCGGAGTGCATCTTCACTTCCGAGCCCTTGTCGAAACCGCTCTTGACCGCATAGGCACCGCCGAACACGGCGGCGGTCGCCGCAGCCTGTCCGACGTAAGTATTCGACTGCGTACCCATCACCAGGCCGCCGATGATCGCTGCCGCGCCCAGCAGCTTGCGCGTGGTGGCCGCGCGTTGCGCTTCGTCCTGTGCCTCGATCTCGTCGTGGCTGTAGCGCCGCCAGTTGGTGTAGGACTCGGACATGTTGTCCGAGAACAGGGAGTAGTGCTCGTTCACGGTGTCGAGCAGCGCGTAGTCGCGCTCACGGATGCGATCCATGCGCGTGATCATGGGATCGTCGCTGGCAGGCAGACGAACCACCTGGTAGGTGCCTTTCTTCTTGTCGACGACCAGGAAGTCGTGGAAGGCGTAGGGCGCGATATCGGAGGCGAAACGCAGCTCGGACACGTTGCGGATGTTCTGCAGGTCCGTCGCGACGAGCGCCTGACGATACGTCAGCATATCGTTGGCGAGCTGCGCGTACAGATTCTGGAAGGGATCGCGTGGTTTGCCGGACGTGTCCTTGTAGGAGCGCGTGTCGGCAAGCTGCTGGTATTCCTTGCGGAACCAGACGCGGCCGCTGGCATCGTCGACGGTGACTTCGAGTCGCAACTCCATGCCGGTCGATTCAAGGATCTTCGCCGACACGCGCACATCGAGCGCGTCGTCATCGACCGGGATCACGCGCACCTGGCCCCACTGACCGGAGCCTTCCAGCGTATTGCGGACCTGCATGGCGAGGTAACGCGCCTCGGCCTTGCGCACGTCGGGGAAGATGCGTTCCTTCTCGCGCTTCTTCTCGTCGGCCGGCACGTTCTCGTCGAACAGCCGCACGCCGACATCGAGCAACTGGTCTTCGGGAATTTCGGCTGCGGCCTGGATGGCGTTGATGCGCGGCTGCGGCCGCGTTTCGTGCATCACGCAGCCGCTGCAGGCCAGCGCGGCGAGCACGACGACCGCCGCGAACCACTGCCTGGAAATCTGTCGCAGGAAACCGTTCATGAATTCAACTCGCCTCGGTCAGCTTCCCTTCTTGTACAACCGATACTCCTGCCAGAGCTTTTCGCGCAGCTCCGGATCGGTTTCCGCCGTCGCGGCCTCACGCAGCTGTCGTGCCACAACATCGTCGTCGCTGCCGTCCGGGATATCCGCAGGAACCGTATTCGGTCCGCCGCCGCCCCGCGAACCGCCGCCACCGACACCGCCGCCGCCACCCTTGCCGCCCGCGGATCCGGCGCCCTGTGTGCCTGAGCCCTGGCCGCCGCCCTGGCCCTGGCCTTGTCCCTGGCCACCTTTGCCGTTGCCATTACCGTCGCCGTCGCCATCGCCCTGGCCTTCGCCACCTTCACCGGAACCGGAATTGCCGCCGGCACCGGACTCGTCGCCCGCAGCGGAACCACCGCCGCGGCCCGAACCGCCGCGACCTGCGCGCTGACCGGCGATGACGGCCTGTTCATCGCGCATGCGGCCGTCGAACACGCCGAGCGAATCGTCGAACTGCTTGTCGATGTGGGCCATGCGTTCGGAAGTCGTCATCGGGCCGCGGCCGCCCGTGCCGCCACCACCGCCGGATTGGCCGGCGCCGTCGGCCGAGCCCGCACCGCCGGCTGCGCCACCACCACCCGCGGCGCCGCCCGAATTGCCGCCACCACCGCCGCCGCTGGGAGTGAACACGGGCGTGATTACCGCGGGAGTGCCACCGCCCTCGCCGCCAGTGCCATCCGCACCGCCACCGGCCGCGCCCCCAGTGGAACCCGCTGCTCCGCCACCGCTCTGGCCGCCATTCGATCCGCTGGCGGAACCTTCGCCGCCGCCGGATTGCCCTTCGCCACCCGCCTGACCAGCCGAACCCGCGCCACTCGAGCCTGCGCCGCCCTGGGATCCGGCACCGCCGGCAGCCGACTGGGCGCCTGCACCGTCCGCGCCATTCTGGCCACCACCGGCTGCACCGCCTGCGGAGCCCGCGGCTCCGGCCTGCGCGCCACCGGCCGCGGTCGCGCCATCGGTTCCAGTGCCAGCACCCCCTGCCTGCCCGGCCGCGCCGCCCGCCGAGCCACCTGCCGATCCCGCGGCGCCGCCGCCCATCTGCGTGGAAGCACCACCAGCTGCGCCACCGTTTTCACCCGCTCCTGTCATACCGCCGGCCGCACCTGCGGCACCGCTTGCACCGCCAGCGGCTCCGGCGGATCCACCCGCAGCGCCGCTCGCGCCACCGGCAGCCCCCGCGGATCCACCCATCGCACCTGCTGCGCCGCCGGCGGCTCCTGCCGATCCGCCGGCATTGCCGGACGCACCGCCGCTCGCACCGGAGGCGCCGCCCGAACTGCCGTCGCTGCCGCCCGACGCACCGCCCGCGGCAGTGCTCTGTGCACCGGCTGAACTGCTGCTCGAACTCTGGAAAATGCTTTCATTGGCACCGCCGCCGGCGGAGCCGCCGCCCGCCGAGTCGGCACCGCTCTGGCCGCTCTGGCCGCCCGACCCGGCACCACCGCCGGAGCTGCCGCTCGGCAGGTCCATGCTCGGCGTGGGAATTCCTACGGAAGGTGCACCGCCGCCGGCCGACGGCAGGCCGAGGGTCGGCTGACTGCCGCCCGAAGCGCCACCGCCACTGCTGCCACCCGCCTGACCACCGCTTTGACCGCCACCGCCCTGCGCGCCGCCGAGTCCGCCATCCCCCTGCGAGCCACCGCCCGCCGCGCCACCTGAGGCACCGCCACCGGAAGCACCCCCGGAACTGCCGCCCGAAGATCCGCCGGAGGCTCCACCCTGCGATCCCGAAGAACCGCCCGACTGCGAGCCACCCTGCGAGCCACCCTGGGAGCCTGAGGAACCGCCGCCGCTCTGCGAGCCGCCCATCGAACCGGAACTGCCGCCCGAGGAACCACCGCCCGATGGCATCGAAGGCATCGATGCGCCGCCGCTGGATCCACCACCGCCGCCCGACGAACCGGACGACTGACCGCTGGACCCGCCGGAACTGCCCGAGCTGCCACCGCTCGAGCCGGAGGAACCCGATGAACCGCCGGAAGAACCGGACGAGCCGCCCGACGAACTGGGCATGCTCGGAGACGAGGGCATCGAAGAGGAGGATGAGGAGCTGGCGCAGCCTCCCATCAGGAACGCGGAGACCGTGCCGATGGCAGTCGCCTGCGCTGCAATCACGAGCAGGCGGTCGATTGCAGGGCTTCTGTTCATCGCGTTCTCCGGGAGGATCAGGAACTCAGCGCCGCGCGTACCACACTGTCGCCGCGGGCTGGCTTAGCGTGCGACCGCAGAGCTGAACGCGCGCTGAGCATCGAAAGAGGTCGCATCACTGCGTCACCTTGGTCTGTTTCGGCGCCACATCCGGATCGTCGTCGGTACCGACCAGGAACGAGCGCAGCTGACCCGCGAGCCGATTGCAGGCCGTGCTCTGCACCGGCGAGATGATGGGAATCGGCGCCACCGCACCGATCATCACCGATGTGCCCTTCACATCGGTCGTCACCGTCCCGGAACTGACGCCGTCGCGCAGGTCCCAGACCGTGGCCTCGTAGTCCGACTGCTTTTCCCACCAGCCGAGGCCGAGGCAGCCGGCGCCGCCCGGGCCGACGGCGCAGGCGATGCTGCCGCCGCCATCGGTCTTCTGCGTCACGCCGTCCACCCAGACGATGAAACGAACGCCCAGCGAGCTGACCCGGTCGGCGACGCCGGGGCGCGACAGGAATTTCGTGAATGCCTGCGGATTGACCGGCGCCGTGCTGGGTTCGAGCCAGGGATAGAAGGCATCGACGAAATGGTGGTCGGCAAAGACCTGGAACGGCTTGTTCGACACATTGCTGCGCGGGTTCGTGTCCTTGCCCTTGCGCTTCGCCTGTTGATGCTGGGACGAGAATGCCTCGCCGACCAGTTCGCGTTCGAGGCAGTCGAGAAACTTGTCTTCGGTACCCGTGCCTTCCAGATGCGGCTTCGCCAGGATGACCACGGCTTCGTTCGAGGTGATGCGGGTCGGCGCGTCGCGGACTTCTTCGATCTTGGCGGTCATGCATCCGGTCAGCACGAGTGCGGCGCATGCGGCAAGCACCGTGCGAGGTATCGGGGAATGGACGACACATTGCTGCGTCGACACGGGCTGCGTCGACACGGCATGCTGAGTCGACACGGCGTCCCCGGTGTGACCGGAATTCTCGGATGACATCGCGAATGACTCTCCAGGAATAGCAGGATGGGTCCGTCCTGAAGCTGAGCTGTCGACTTCCCAGCGCCGACATGCCTAGAGAAGCTCTTGTTTACTCCGCCACCCCTCGAAGGCGGGGGCCCATCTTTCTGATCGGATAGTTTCCCGCCGGCGCGGAAATGACGAACAGAATTTCCCTAGATCGCGTTCGAGTATACGCCAAGGTTTACAGAGGCAACGCCGGAAAACGCGCACACGCGTTTCGGCTTTGGACAGCTGCTCGCCGTGCAACGACGAGCGCAGCGATCAGAGCAATGGCAGTTGTTCGGGTCCCGTGACCGGTGGCTGAAACAATGTCGTGTTATGTACGAATCGTTCGCCGGTTCGCAGGCCGTACTTCCTGCACGCCGCCTTGAATCTCAGGTTGAGCAGGTTCGCATACTCGCCTTCGCCACGCTGACGGGTGCGCCAGGACGAGTCGTAATCGCGACCGCCGCGCATGGCCTGCATGCGGCTCATGACGTGTTGCGCCTTGAGCGGTTCGTGCACCTGCAACCATTCGCGGAACAGATCCTTCAGTTCGTAGGGCAGACGCAGCAGGACGTAACCGGCCGAACGTGCGCCGGCCTGCGCCGCGGCGGCGAGAATTTTTTCCATTTCGGCGTCGGTCAGTACGGGAATCACCGGCGCCACCATGACACCCACCGGCACACCGGCCGCCGCCAGGGTGCGAATGGCTCGCAGTCGCGCCGCCGGTGATGCGGTGCGGGGCTCCAGGGTACGTTTCAGGTCGCCGCTCAGCGTGGTGACGCTCACCAGCGCCAGCACGAGATTGTCCTGCGCCAGGGGCGCGAGCAGATCGACGTCGCGCTCGATCAGGCTGCTCTTGGTGATGATGGAGAACGGATGCCGGTGTCGTGCAAGCACTTCGATGATGCTGCGTGTCACCCGGTATTCGCGTTCGATCGGCTGATAGGGATCCGTGTTGGCGCCGATGGTGATCGCCGAGCAGCGATAGGAACGCGCCGCCAGTTCCTGCTCCAGCAGCCGCGCTGCATCCTGCTTGTAGAAAAGCCGCGTTTCGAAATCGAGCCCGGGCGACAGGTTGAGATAGCCGTGCGACGGCCGCGCATAACAGTAGATGCAGCCGTGCTCGCAACCGCGGTAGGGATTGATCGACTGATCGAAGGGAATGTCGGGCGAGGCGTTGCGCGAAATGATCGAACGGGCCGGATCCGGCCGCACCGTGGTTTCGAGCGGCGGCAGTGCTTCGTCGAGACTGCCCCAGCCGTCATCCACGGCTTCGCTGCGCGTCGTTTCGAACCGGCCTTCCGGGTTCGAAACGGCACCGCGACCGGCGCGAGCCAAAGTGCAATTGGGCGGGCGATTGGGTGAGGTCACGGCCGGATGATACTGGATATAAAACCAGTATCAATCG
>CAYWHG010000003.1:0-3675 GCA_964457865.1 uncultured Steroidobacter sp. | reverse complement strand
CCAGTATCAATCGGCTGCGGCCTACGGCGCGACCGACTCCCCCTGCGCCTTCGAGGCCGCGACGCGGAGCGGCGCCTTGAAGCGCACTTCGACCTGCGTACCCCGCTCCGAGTGGATCCGCAGCTCGCCGTGAAGCTGACGCACGAAGGCGTCGATCAGCGATCGACCGAGGCCACTCGACTCGCCACCGCTGCTCGCGGCGTCGAACCCGCGGCCGTTGTCGCACACCTGCAGGAGCAGCTGATCGTCCGACTCGCGCCGCACGATGACCCGGATGTGCCCGTGGTCGGCGCCGGCGAACGCATGCTTGTAGGCATTGGTGATCGCTTCGGTCACCAGCAGGCCGAGCGGTACGGCGATATCGGGACCGATCACTTCGTCCGGCGCTTCCACGGTGAGGTCGACATCCTGAGGGCCAGGCAGGGCACCGCGGCGCAGTTCGCCGCACAGATCCTTCAGGAACCAGCGCAGGTCCACTTCCTGCAGATTCTCCGATTCGTACAGACGCCGGTGCAGCGTCGCAAGCGCATTGATGCGGCTGCGCGCTTCGGCGAAGGCGGCTTCGGCGCGCGGATCGCGAATACGGCGCGCATGCAGGTTGAGCAGACTCATGATGAGTTGCAGATTGTTCTTCACCCGGTGGTGGATTTCGCGCACCAGGATTTCCTTCTGCGCCAGCGATTCGCGCAGCTCGGCCTCGCGCGCCTGAATGGTGTCGGCCATGCGACTGAAGGTTTCGCCAAGGTTGCGGATTTCCGCGGGTGCCGCCACGGCCCGCTCGGGCCGCACGCTGTGTCGTCCCGCCGCGTACGCTGAAGTGATGCGATCGAGGTAGGTGATCCAGCGCACGACCAGGTGTTCGATACCGAACCACACCACGGCGATGGCCAGCGCCCACATCAACAGCGGCGTCAGCACACCCCACGCCACCTGCAGCGCCAGCGGTCCCATCGCCGCGAGCACCGGCGTGCCGAGGATCACGAAGATGCGCCCTTCGAGCAGCGGACTGATCGCATACAGACGCCAGGTATCGTCGCGGCCGCGCGCCGTGAATGTCTGGGTACGCGCACGCAGGTGCTGGTCGATGAGATCCGCGTCCGGCAACCCTTCGAGCAGCAGCGGCGCCGGTTCGGTCTTGGAAGTGATCGGATCACCCTTGCTGTCGAGCAGCGCCAGCGCCGTGTCGCCGGAGGCTGCGCGCTGGTAGCGACGCGTCACCCAGTCGAGTCCGATGATGAGCGCGACGGAACCGTTGATCACGCCCTTGTCGTCGACGAGCGGCACGGCGGTCACCATGCCCCATTCCTCGAGCCAGCGGCTTTCCACCAGGTCGCTGACCACGAAGGCATCGCCCGACATCACATCGCGGAACCACGGCTCGTCGGCCACCGTGATCACTGTCTTCATCGGCCCGGAGCTGCAGGTCATGACCCCCTGCGCATTGACGACAGTGGCGCCGGCGTATTGATCCAGTCCGCCGATCGCGCGCTGCAAGGCGCGCCGGCACGCGGCGCCCTGCCCGGCGCGGATGTCGGGATGTGCGCCGAGGCTGGTCAGGATCTCGCGCGATGCCGAGATCATGTTCTCTTCTTCATTCGCAGCGAGCTGCGCTGCCTGCGCCAGGTTCTGCTGCAGGTAACGCACGCTGCTGTTGTAGCCGGAGATGGCCTGCAGGACGGCCAGCACGCCCGGCGCGAGCATCGCAATGCCGACGATCAGCACGAGTCGCGGGCGCAGACCGGCGTTACGCCCCCACCAGCTACGTGGCGCAAGGACGGACTTGGAATACTTCATGGGCGAGGCAGGCTTGAGGCGGCGCCTGCAGATCAGGAAGCTTTCGCGCGGGTTGTGGTCACGCTGCTGCCGGCAGAGATCCGGTCGGTCACATGTGCCGCATCTTCACCGAGCAGTTCGATCAGGCGATCACGCGCGCGGGCAATACGGCTTTTGATCGTACCGACGGCCACCTGGCAGACGTCGGCCGCTTCCTCATAAGAAAGACCGGTCGCGCAGACGAGCACCAGGGCTTCGCGCTGGTCGTGCGGCAGTTCCTGCAGGGCACGATTCAGATCGCGCAGGTGCAGCCGGGCATCGTGAACCGGGGCGACCGACAGCTGCGCCGCACACACGCCCTCGGGATCCTCGACTTCGAACTTGCGATGGCGCAGCTCCGAGTAGTAGCAGTTGCGCAGGATGGTGAACAACCAGGCCTTCAGATTGCTGCCCGACTGGAACTGATTACGATTCGTCCAGGCCTTGAGGACGGTGTCCTGGACCAGATCGTCGGCGCGCGCCGGATCGCCGCAGAGCGACCGGCCGAAGGCACGCAGCGCCGGCAACAGCGCCGTCACCTGATCGAGGAAGGGATCGTCGGCAACCATGACGCACTCCACAGGCCCGTTCAGGACCCGCGCTCCTTGTCTTCCAGCTGCTTCAGGAGTGCCTTGAACTCGTCCGGCACCGGTTCATCCATGACATCGGTAAACATGCGTCGCAGCCGGTTGCCCAGCCAGTCCGGCACCTGCTCGCCGAGAGGGTCGGCTTGGCCGGGGGCGACCTGGTCTGGCTTGGTTTTGTCACTCATGATCATGGCTGTTGAAAGGGCGACGGGGAGCGCCCGACGCCAGGTGCTGGTTTCTTTCTGGTGCTGAGCAACGCCGCTCTGCGGGGAAAGTTCCGGGTGCCGGGAACCTTTCTACGGTTTCATACATAGTACCGGACACGTACGCGCGGCAAGCTGCGCGAGCATTTCCCGATCTCCGAATCCCCTCAGCGAAAAGAACGACTGGAGTAGTTCCCATGGCCCTGGCTCACGCGATTGCCGAGCATCTGCCCTATCTGCGCCGCTATGCCCGCGCTCTGGCCGGAACGCAGCAGAGCGGCGATGCCTATGTGCGCGCCTGCCTCGAAGCCATCGTCGCCGATACCTCCACGCTGGGCGATGACGCTTCGCCGCGCGTCGCCCTGTATCGTCTGTTCCACCGCCTCTGGGACACGACGAATCTCGATGTGCGGCCCGTCGCGGGCTCCGGCCCCGTCGCCGCCGACAGCGTGGAAAAGCGGCTGAAGGAACTGACGCCGGCCCACCGCCAGGCACTGCTGCTCACGGCGATGGAAGGATTCAGCCCAACCGATACCGCGAAGATCCTCGGCGTCTCCGTCGATCAGGTAAAAACCATGACCGGTCAGGCGGTGCGCGAGATCTCCAGCCAGCCCAGCATCAATGTCCTGATCATCGAAGACGAACCCATCATCTCGCTGGACCTGCAGAGCATCGTGCGCGAGATGGGCCACAAGGTCATTGCCACCGCCACCACGCGCGACGAAGCGGTCAACGAAGCCCGCCGCACCAGCCCCGGCCTCGTCCTCGCCGATATCAAACTGGCGGACGGCAGCTCGGGCATCGACGCGGTACGCCAGATTCTCTCCGAAGTGGAAGTACCGATCGTCTTCATCACCGCCTATCCGGAACGCCTGCTCACGGGCGAGCGTCCCGAACCGACCTTCCTGGTGACCAAGCCGTTCGTGCCGGAAACGGTGCGGGTAGCGATCAGTCAGGCGTTGCTGTTCGCCTAGACACCAGTCCCTGGGTGCTAGGTGCTAGGGACAATGGCACTTATTTAACGAGTTGACGGTTGACAGTTGGCGGTTGACGGCCAGAAAAATGCCTTCCTT
>CAYWHG010000002.1:70480-97143 GCA_964457865.1 uncultured Steroidobacter sp. | reverse complement strand
CCCATGCGCACCATCCGCCCCAGCTCCGGCCTCGCCAATGTCCGCTACGAAATCCGCGGCGATCTGGCACGGCGAGCCCATGAAATGGAGCGCATGGGGCACGACATCGTCGCGCTGAACATCGGCAACCCGGGGCTGTTCGGTTTCCGTACGCCGGAGACCATGCGGCTGGCGATGATCGAGAACCTGCGCGCGAGCGAAGCCTATTCGCATCAGAAAGGCATCTTCCCGGCCCGTGAAGCCGTGGTGATGCAGCAGCAGAGCCGCGGCGTTCGCAGCGTGACGGCCGACGAGGTCTACATGGGCAACGGGGTCAGCGAGCTGATCGACCTCGTGCTGCGGGCATTGCTGTCGACCGACGATGAAGTGCTGGTGCCGAGTCCGGACTATCCGCTGTGGACCGCCGCCGTCACGTTGAATCGCGGTCGCGCCGTTCATTACCCATGCCGCCCGGAGAACGGCTTCGAGCCGGATCCGGCCGACATCGAAGCGCTGATCACCAGCCGCACGCGCGCGATCGTGGTGATCAATCCGAACAATCCGACCGGCGCCGTGTATTCGCGTGCGACGCTCGAAGCCATCGCCCGCATTGCCGAGAAGCATCATCTCGTGGTGTTCAGCGACGAGATCTACGACCAGATCCTCTACGACGACGCCCAGTTCATTCCGATGGCGACGCTGGTGCACGGCACGCTGTGCGCGACGCTGTCGGGCCTGTCGAAGGTGTATCGCGCCTGCGGCTATCGCGTCGGCTGGGTGTCGTTTTCGGGCGATGTCGAGCCGGCGCGCGAATACCTGAGCGCGCTCGACAAGCTCTCGTCGCTGCGTCTGTGCAGCAACGTGCCGGGACAGTGGGCCGTGCAGACCGCACTTGGCGGCTACCAGAGCATCCATGAACTGACCCGTCCGGGCGGCCGGCTGTATCAATCCCGCCAGGCCATCCTCGATGGCGTGGCGCACAGCAAGTACCTGCAGGTCCACGCGCCGCGTGGCGCCATCTATGCCTTCATAGGCGTGAAGGACGACGTGCTGCCGGATTTCACCGATCAGCAGTTCGCGATGGATCTGCTGCAGTACAAGCATGTGCTGCTCGCGCCGGGCACCAGCTTCAATGCGCCCTACAAGACGCATTTCCGCATCACGAATCTGCCGACGCCCGAAGTGCTGGCCGATGTATTCGTGCGGATGGAAGAGATTCTGGACAGCTACGCCTCCGGCGCCGAACCTGCCAGCCGACTGTCGAGCGCGAAAGTCGTTCCGCTGAAGTAGGCGAAGGCGCCGGTCGCAAGTGAAGCGGGCGTGAGTACGCGCCCGCAGTTCACTATCATCCCCGGCCGGTCCCTCGCGTCTCTTCAGCACTTGTCACTGCAATCCCTCCTTACCGAAGGCGTCACTGTTCTCACCGCGAGCCGCCGGCTGGCGCACGCGGTGAAGCAGCAGTTCGCGCGCGATGCGCAGGCGCGCGGCGCGACGATCTGGCTGACACCGCGCGTCCTGCCGTGGAGCGCGTGGCTGCGTCAGCAGCATCTCGATGCGCGGACGAAGGCGGCGGCGCGCTGGCGCGTTCTGAGCGCGGCGCAGTCACGCGCCTTGTGGGACGAGGTTCTCAGCAACAGCCACGCGGCAAGCGACCTGCTCAATCCTTCCAGTGCGGCACGTCTCGCAGCCCGCAGCTGGCGTCTGCTGCACGACTACCTGATTCCCGTCGACCGTCTGCAGACATTCGATACGCCGGAAGCACAGGCATTGCTCGCCTGGTGCAATGAGTTCTCGCGACGTTGCGACGCACTTGGCGCGATCGACGAGGCGCGGCTTGCGCACTGGGCATTCGACGCCGGACTTGCACCGTCGGAGCGACTGGCGTTCGCGGGCTTCGATGCCATGCCGCCGGCCATGACGCGACTGCGGGACCGCTGGCGTGCCGCAGGCCAGGTCGTGGATGCCCTCGAATCGGCTACGCCGGGCGACGTGTCGATCTTCGAAGCCGACGATCACGACAGCGAACTGGCGGTTGCCGCGCAATGGGCGCGCGACCAACTGGTGCAGGGCGCGCAGTCGATTGGCGTCATCGTGGCCGATCTCCAGTCGCGTCGCGACGAGATTCGCCGCGTGTTCGAGGATGTGCTGACACCCGGCGCGCGGCATACGCAGGCCGCGTCGGGACCGCTGCCGGCCGTCATCGCCGCACCTGCGCCGTTGTCTTCGTATCCGCTGGTCGATACGGCGATGCTGGTCCTGCAGGTGCTGGTCGGTCATGCGCCGAGCACGCAGGCGGGACGCCTGTTGCGATCGGCCTTCATCGGCGGCGGCGAAACAGAGCGCGGCCCGCGTGCAATGGCAGATCGGCGGCTGCGCGAAGAACAGCGCGAAGACTGGGATTGGCCGACCCTGGAACGCTGGGCGACGCAGACCGAATGCGATCAGTTGTTGTTGCATTCGCGCGAGTTGAACGGGCTCGCACGCGCATTGCCGTCGAGCGCTCTCGCCAGCGAATGGGCGGAGCGATTCCACCACCTCTGGCGCAGCATCGGCTGGCCGGGCGATCGCGTGCTCAGCAGCATCGAGTACCAGACGCTGCAGAAATTCCAGGAGACGCTGGCGGAGTTCGGTTCGCTCGATCCCGTGACCGGACGCATGAATCTGCGCCGCGCTGTCGGCCGTCTCGGCGATGTCCTGCGCGATACGCCGTTCGAGCCCGAGACCGTCAGTGCAGCGATCACGGTCATCGATCCTGCCACCAGCGCCGGCATGCGCTTCGATGCACTGTGGGTTACCGGACTCGATGCCGACAGCTGGCCGGCACTGGCAAGTCCCGATGCCTTGATTCCGCTCGAACTGCAGCGCGTGGCCGCCATCCCGGAAGCCACGGCGGCCGGCATGCTGCAGCAGGCGGTCACGCAGCTCGATCGCTGGCAGCGCAGCGCCGACCGGGTCGTGCTGAGCTGGGCGGCGCGCGATGGCGACATCGAACTCAATCGCAGTCCCTTGCTTGCACGACTGCACGTGGAAGAGGCGTTGCTGTCGCATGCCAGTCCGCCGGCGGCACTGCGCGAACTGCTGTTCAGGGAGCGTCCGCCGCTCGAATCACTGCGTGATGATCGTGCACCTGCGGTGCCGCGACAGGCGACGCGCGGCGGTACACGAACCATCGAGTTGCAGTCGCAGTGTCCATTCCGTGCCCAGGCCGAAATCCGCCTGCGAGCGGACGCCTTGCCGCGGGTCAGCGTCGGAATCGAACCGGTCGATCGCGGTGCGATCCTGCATCGCGTGCTGGAGGACGTGTGGGGCACGTTGCGAACCCAGCAGCGTCTGCTCGAACTGGACGACACCGAGATAGAACGCCGCGTACGCGAATCGGCGCAGCATCATGCGTTGCAGGCACTGTCGATCGACACGCCATCGCGCCATCGACTGGCCATGCTGGAGATCGACAGCGTCACGCGCCAGATCGTGCAGTTGCTGCAGCAGGAAAAATTACGCCCGGGTTTTTCGGTGCATCTGGCCGAAGCGAAGGAAGCGTATGAGATCGGCGGTCTGTCGATCACGCTGCGGCCCGATCGCATCGATCAGCTCGATACGGGCGGCGAAGTGCTGATCGACTACAAGCTGGGCGCGAGCCATACGCAGCGCGGCTGGTTCGACACGCTGCCGGGGCGACCTCGCCAGCCGCAACTGCCTTTGTATGGCCTCGCACATGCGGAGCAGCTGCGTGGTCTGTCGTATGTGATCCTGGCGCCGGGCGCCGTCGAGTATCGCGGCTGGAGCGACGGCACGCCGATCGCGAGCGGCGTACTGCCGTATCCCGCCGGCATCCGCACGGACCTCGGCGATCCTGCCGACTGGAGCGCCCTGCTGCATCACTGGCAGTTCACGCTGACGCGTCTCGCCGAGCACTACGTGGCCGGCCACGCCGAAGTCGATCCGCTGCCGCAGGAGTGCCGGTACTGCCACCTGAGTACGCTGTGCCGGATCAACGAACTCGCGCTGGAGACGGACGAGGAGGGCGGTGCCAGTGACGAGTGATGCTGCAGCACGCGCCGCGGCCCTCGACCCGCGGCGTTCGTTCATCGTCCAGGCGCCAGCAGGTTCGGGCAAGACCGAGCTGCTGACGCAGCGCTATCTGCGCCTGCTCGCGACGGTCGAGTATCCGGAACAGATTCTCGCCATCACGTTCACCCGCAAGGCCGCCGCCGAAATGCGTGCGCGCATCCTGCGGGCGCTTGAAGCGGCGGAAGGCCCAGCGCCCGAATCTGCCCACAAGCGTTCGACCTGGGAGTTGGCGCGTGCCGTGCGCGAGCTGGATGCACGGCGGCAATGGCATCTCACCGAGCATCCGGCGCGCTTGCGTCTGCAGACCATCGATGCACTCAACGCCTCGCTTGCACGACGGCTGCCGTTGCTGGCGGCCACCGGGTCGGCCATCGAGCCCACCAGTGATCCCGGGCCGCTGTACGAAGCCGCGGGCCGACGATTGATCGAACGCCTGGGCGATGGCTCGCCGGTATCTGCGCAGCTCGAAGTGCTGATCGTGCATCTCGGCAATCGGGTCGACCGTCTCATCGACATGCTCGGCGAACTGCTGGCGAAGCGCGATCAGTGGCTGCATCCGGTAATGCGGGCGCGCAGCAACGCGGGCGAACTGCGTGGCACGCTCGAAGCGACGCTGCAGCGTGTCGTGCAGCGGCACCTGGCCGTGCTGTGCGAAGGACTGGGCCCCGACAACCGGCAGGAGCTGTTCACGCTGCTGCAGTACTCGGCCGGCAACCTGCTGTCCGGCGCGCTCGATGCCACACGCCGCGCCCTGCTGGAGCAATGTCTCGCACAGGAGACCCTGCCCGACGATCGCAGCGAACACCTGGCGGTCTGGCGCGCCATCGTCGCGATGCTGTTCAAGAAGAACAACAAGGGCGAGCTGTACGAATCCATCACCAAGGTGCAGGGCTTCCCGACCACCGACAAACCGATGAAGGAGCGCATGCTCGGCATGCTGCGCTGGCTCGGCGGGCATCGGGCACTGTGCGAACAGCTGTTCGATCTGCAGACGCTGCCGGATCCGCTCTACAGCGAACAGCAATGGCAGACGCTGCAGGCCTTGCTCGATCTGCTGCCGCAAGCCGTGGGCGAACTGCAGCTCGAATTCCAGGCGCAGGGCAAGGCCGACTATGTCGAAGTCGCGCTGCGTGCCTTGCGCGCGCTCGGCTCGGCCGAGGAGCCGACCGACCTGGCGCTGGCTTTCGACTATCGCCTGCAGCACATCCTGGTCGATGAATTCCAGGACACCTCGTTTGCACAGCTCGATCTGCTGGAACGGCTGACGGCCGGCTGGTCGCAAGGCGATGGCCGCACGCTGTTCTGTGTCGGCGATCCGATGCAGTCGATCTACCGCTTCCGTCAGGCCGAGGTCGGCCTGTTCATCGAGATGCAGACGCAGGGCCTGCGCCACCTGCCGCTGGAACCGCTGCGGCTGGAGGCGAACTTCCGTTCGCTGCCCGTGATCGTGAACTGGGTGAATCGTGTGTTCCCGGACGTGCTGGCGCCAGCCAACGACGCGGAGCAGGGTGCCGTGCGCTACAGCGCCAGTACGGCGGCGCTGACGGGCGAGGGCGGTGTCGTAAGGGTTCACCCCTTCGTCAACGACGCTGCGGGCGAAGCCGAGTGCGTGACGAGTCTCGTGCGCGAATCCCTGCAGCGCGACGCTTCCGGGCGCGTCGCGATTCTGGTGACGGCCCGTACGCACGTCGATGCGATCGCGCAGAGCCTCACCGGTGCGGGCATCGAGTTCCGTGCCGTCGAGATCGAACGGCTGCGCGACCGGCCGGTGGTGCAGGACCTGATCGCCCTGACGCGCTCGCTCGTGCATCTCGCCGACCGCACGGCATGGCTCGCCGTGCTGCGCGCCCCGTGGTGCGGACTGACGCTGGCCGATCTGCACGCGTTGGCAGCGCATCCGGCGCATGTCGTGGATGAAGCCATTCGTGCCGCGCTCGCGAACGAGGAGTCCGGCCTGAGCGCGGACGGTCGTGCCCGCCTGTCGCGAACGCATCCGATACTCGGTGCCGCACTCGGCGAGCGCGGCCGCTGGCCGCTGCGTATCTGGGTCGAAAGAACCTGGAACGCGCTCGGCGGGCCGGCGACGCTGGCATTGAGCGGCGATCTCGACGACGCGCAATCTTTCTTCGCCCGTCTTGACGACATCGAAGTCGCCGGCGATCTCGACGACGTCGCCCGCCTCGAACAACAGCTCGAACGCCTGTTTGCCAGCGGCAAGGTCGAAGGCGAGCCGCGCGTGGAGATCATGACCATCCACGCCGCGAAGGGCCTCGAGTTCGAGACCGTCATCCTGCCCGGCCTGCAACGCAAGATGCGCAGCGAGGATCGTGAGCTGCTGCGCTGGACGCGCATCGCAGGCGCCGATGGCGGCATGGTGCTGGCGCCGGTCAAGTCGGTGGACAGCGAAAGCGATCCGATCTATCGCTGGATCGAATTGCTCGAGCGCCAGCGCATCGTTCGCGAACGCGCGCGCCTGCTCTATGTTGCAGCGACGCGGGCGAAGCACGAGCTGCACCTGCTGGGCAGCGTGCAGACCAGCGAACGCGGTGGCGAGGTGACGATCCGCGAGCCGCTGGCGGGTTCGATGTTGCGAATGCTGTGGCATGCCGTCGCAGCCGACTTCGATGCCGCCGCTCCGGCTGCCGGAACGCTGCCGGCACCACCTGCCAGGCCGGCGCAGAAACTGCGCCGCCTGCCGCTTGACTGGCAGCCGCCGCGCGTCGAAGCCGTCGACGTTTCCGCCGAGCCGCCCGTCGTCGATCTCGAACAGCAAGGCCCGATCTTCGACTGGGTGTCCGAAACCAGTCGCCATGTCGGCACGCTGGTACATCGGGAACTCGACCGCCTGTGCCGCTTCGGACTGCCGCCCGTGCTGCCGCCGCGCGATCGCGTGGTCCTCGAACTCGCCGAACTCGGCGTGCCGCCGGATCGTTGCGACAGCGCCTGCGAGCGTGTGCTGTCGGCACTGGAGCATGCAATGCGGGAGGAGCGCGGCCGCTGGGTACTGGGTATCGATGCCGCGCAGCGCGAAGCGGCGTCCGAACTCGCGCTGAGCGGCGTCATCGACGGCCGCATCGTGGGAGGCGTGATCGACCGTACCTTCGTCGACGAGCACAACACGCGCTGGGTCGTCGATTTCAAGACGAGCACCCACGCGGGTGGCGGTCTCGACGCCTTCCTCGATGAAGAGGTCGTGCGCTATCGCCCGCAGCTCACTCGCTATGTCGAGCTGATGCGCATGTATGACAGCGGGCGGGAAGTCCGGGCGGCGTTGTATTTCCCGCTGCTGCGGCAGTGGCGGGAAGTCGGCGTGGATTAAGGATCCTTGCCGCTTGTGGGGCCGGCTTTAGCCGGCCCAGGAGCGGGCTAAAGCCCGCTCCCACAGGAAGAAACAACAGCAATCGGCTTAAGTCAGTGTCATTGAACTCAAAGCTGGCTCTCCAGTCCCGTTACCCGCGCGATCCATGCCTGGAAGCGTCGACCGAAACCTGCCTTGGGATCGGAGTCGAAGGTTTCCTTGCCATCGGTCCAGCTCAGTTTGTCGTCTTCGAGCGTGACGTGCCAGGCGTGAGCGGCGGATGTCTGCGTGGCAAAGATCTTCTCGATCTGCTCGGCGAGGACCGTGCTCTCGACCAGCACGCCCTGTTCGCAGTTGAGCCAGGTCGAGCGCGGGTCGAGGTTGTAGCTGCCGACGAACACGACGCGACGATCGATCACCATCGCCTTGGTATGCAGGCTGGCGCCTGACGAGCCGAAGAAACTGGAATCGGCTTTCCGGCCTTCCTCCGGCTTGAGTTCCCAGAGTTGTACGCCGCCTCGCAACAGGTCCTTGCGATAGGCCGAGTAACCGCCGTGCACGGCCGCTACGTCATTGGCGATCAGGGAGTTGGTGAGGATGCGGATCTGCTTGCCCGACTGCGCATCCCCCACCAGGCGCGCGGTGCCCGCCTTGCCGGGCACGAAGTAGGGCGAAATGATGCTGCTCTGGGACTGCGATGCCTGCATGGCTGCCATGAGTGCCGCCCCGACATGGCTGCGCTGCGCATCGCGCTTGGCCATCGTCACCTTCGCGGGATCGTCCGCCACGAAACGGTACACGCGACTCCACTCCAGTTGCAGATCGCCGGCCACCAGACGGCGGACGTCGCTGTTCTCGTGGAGTCCGCTCGCATACGGGCTGCGTTCTGCTTCCTCCCGATGGGCGGCCAGCTGGTCGCGCAACCTGAGCAGCGCAGCCTCGGTGACGTCCTTGGCGGCGAGCATTTCCATCGGATAGGCAGACGCCGAATTCCAGTAGTCGTCGAACGATGCCGAGGCATCGCGGACCACCGGGCCGATCATCAGGAATTCCAGGTCGACGAAATTGACGTCCTCGCCGGCGCCGAAATATTCGTTGCCGATATTGCGTCCGCCGGCGATCGCAATCCGGTTGTCGGCGATCCAGGTCTTGTTGTGCATCCGGTGATTGATGCGTCCGAAACTCGTCAGTCCCTCGCCGATGTAAGCCAGCGTGCCGCTGCGCGAGACAAACGGATTGAACATGCGTATGTCGATGTTGGGATGGGCGCTCAGTGCCGCGAATCCGATGTTCTTGGCACGCGCATCCATGTCGTCGACCAGCAACCGCACATGCACACCGCGGTCCGCAGCCCGCAGGACCTGATCGGCGATATAGATGCCGGTGAGATCGGCGTGCCAGATGTAGGTCTGGATATCGAGACTGCGACCGGCGAGCTGCGCACTCAGGACGCGCCCCGCGAAGGCTTCGGGACCTTCGCGCAGCAGCAGGAACCCGGACTGTCCTTCATGCGCGGCTTCCGCCGTCCCGCTGATGCGATCCAGCTGCGAGTCCTGTCCCGGCGGCAGGGCCGATTCGGCCGGCAACTCCGGCCGGGGCTGCAGCGAGGTGCAGGCAGCCAGCGCACACAGCAGCACGGCGGTTACGCCGCGCAGGATGCAGTGCATGACGGTGGGAGTCGCGGATGATGTTGTTGTTTTCATAAAGGTCCGTGGCGACGTCGCTATCCCACCGTCTTGTCACCGATTGCGAAAGCAGTAGTTGCCGAATGTCGCTGCCGCCCCTCAGCTTCCCAGCAGCATCTTCACCAGGTTCGGCATGCCTGCGCCCTGATGCATGCGATCGCGCTTCAGGTCCGTGCAGGCATCGAGCAGGATCTGCTTGACGCGCTCCGGATAGCCGATGAATTCGCGTCGCGCGGACAGGAAACAGGCCACGACGCCCGAGACGTGCGGCGCCGCCATGCTGGTGCCGCTCATGGCCACGTACAGGTTATCGCGGGTCTTCTTTTTCGGATTGGCGCCGGCGCGGCAGGACACGATGCGCTCGCCGGGGGCGACGAGATCGGGTTTGCAACGACCGTCCGCCGTCGGACCGCGCGAACTGAAATAGGAAATGCCATACAGATGCGGCTTGGATTTGTGGATGGAACCGACCGCGATCGCCTCGTCCAGATTGGCCGGATCGCCGATCGACAGGTCGGTGTTCAGGCCGATGACTTCGTCGCCCTGCTGCAGTTCCAGATAGCCCTCGTTGCCGGCGGCGAGCACGACCACGACGCCCTGGCGCCACAGCTTGCGCAGCTGCTTGCAGATCGGCGTGTCGCCGCAGCCGAAGGCCTCGGGATCGAAAGCGCCGCCGAGGCTCAGGTTGACGCCGTGGATGACGGGCGAGGAGGCATTGCGATTGAGTTCGTAGATGTGGTCCAGCGCCTTGATGATCTTCGCGTCGCTGCCGCGCCCATCATCGTTGAGCACCTTGTAGGAATGCACGGTGACGGCGGGAGCAATGCCGCTGATGCCAAGGTCGCGGATGCTGCCGGCAATGATGCCTGCGACGTGCGTGCCGTGACCGTTGCCGTCGATGCCCACGCGCGGTGACTTTTTTCGGTCCCAGGAGCGAACCGCTCCGGGGCTCAGGCAATCGAAGACGTGGCCGATGTTCGAGCTGTCGGTACCGTACCCGAAGTGCGGATGCAGCGGATCGATGCCCGTATCGAGCACGGCCCAGGCGATGCCCTGGCCGCGCGAATCGTAGCCGCGATGCGCGGTGGCGCACTGGAGCACGTTGATGGACTGATCGAGCAGGGCGCGCTTGCGGGCATTGCGGAACACGCGGTACACCGAGGCCAGATGCAGCTCGGCCGACATGCGCTCGATTTCCGTGCGCGTCAGTTTTGCCGCGACATAGCTGTCGAGCGCTTCCAGATCCACATCTTCCTCGGACAATCGCGGCCGGGACTTGCCGATCGCGGTCCTGATCCAGTTCGCCACGTCGTCGCGCACCGCATCGGCGGTCCGTGACGGACCGCCGGGTTCCCATTGGTCGCGCAGTTCGATCAGTACGGGATGGCGTTCCTCCGCGACACCGGCTTCCATCTGCGCGACCAGGTCGCGCGCGATGGTGAACGGCGCGATACGCTGGAACAGCTCGCGATCGATGGCTGCGCGCACGGGGCCGCGCACTTCGGGCAGACGCAGATAGCCCGAACCCGAATGCGGATCCTTAGGCGAATCGGCATTCCACTGCACGAAGTCTTCGACGCCGACGCCATCGTGCGGCGAGTAGTCGCCGGCGAGGCGCTTGTCGGCACAGACCGGATCGAGCGGATCGGCGACGTTCACCCAGCGTTTGACGACGGCCGGAACGCGCAGTCCCTTCTTCTGGCCGGTGATGGTCTTGAGCTGATCCTGCACTTCCTTGAGGCCGAGCGGCGAGCCGATCGTGATCAGCAGATCGATCTCGATGCCATCGGCCTTCGTCAGTGTGCTCAATGCATCGTAGGCGACCATCGAACCCTGGCTGTGGGCGATGACGATGAACGGGCCGCCGCCGGTGCGCAGCCGCGACAGCACGCTTTCGCGCATGGCATCGCGACGCTCCTTCACGAACAGGTATTCGTTGACGTCCTTGAGAAAGGCCCGGGTGATGCGGCGGGTGATGAATTCGCGCAGCGGCTTCGGCAGCGGCAGGACGCGCGCGTGAAAGTCCGCGGCGCTGATCTGGCTAGACGGCGGTGGCGCATTGAGCGCGCGTTCGGCGATCCGGCGCAGCACGTCGCGCTCGCTTTTCTTTTCTGCGTCTGCCGGCAGCAGCGGTTCGACACCTTCTTCTGCGTGAGCCAGCGCGCGGATGCCTGCGGCATCGGCATCCGCCGAGGCGAGATCCTGGGTTGCATCGGCCATCTTGCAGCTCGCCTTCGTCGGCAGCGGATAGAGGACGCGATTCACCCAGTAGGCGAGCCGGCTGCGCTCGCCGAGATTGAATCCGAACAGCGCCTCGTCCCACTGGCACTTGAGGATTTCCGCCGGCGGTTTGTTGCCGATGCCGTGCACATACACGATGGTCCTGGCCCGGCCGGATTCGCCATCGGTGGCGCTCAGGATCCGGGCACCGGCATCGCCGCCCCGGGGCGAGGGGACGGCGCTACGACTCGCTTTCTTGCGGGGGGTGCTGCTGCGCTTGGTTGCCATGGATCACTCCTTGTCGGCTTGCGAAGAAGTCAGTGTTCGATGCATCTGCAGGATCGGCTGCCGCGCGCCGGCGGACCAGTGTCCGGAAGGCGTGTTGCGCCTGAAAGGCGGTGTTTATGTCATGTGCGCGCACGCAATCATGTCGGCAAGGCTGACATGAACGAGTGGCGCGATGACGAAACCCCAATGTTTTCGCGGCTGGCCCGGATACTGCATTGATACATCCACGCGGCGCTGTGGCCGCCCTGGAAAACACGGAGAAACCGGCTCATGAATCTGCTCTGCAAGGCCCTTTCGACGGCACTCATCGCAGGCATCCCCGCAGCCGCGAATGCCGCTTACATCGAGTTCACGGCGGGCCAGACCACCACGGTCGCGGGCGCCACCGTCGTCGACTTCGAGAGCGGCAAGCCGGCCAGTTACACAGGTGCAGGCAGCGTGCTCAACGAGTCGATCAGCGGTCAGTCTGCGGCGCCCGCAGGCGATACGTCGTACTACTACTCGGTCGCCTATCCGCTGTCGTCGGGAATCGGTACGTGGCAGGCCAGTGCAGGGACGTCGTATGACTACTTCGGTCTCTACTGGGGTTCGATCGACGACTACAACGTGCTGAGCTTCTACAGCAACGGCGCGCTGCTCGGCACGTTCACCGGTGCAGACGTGATCGCGACCGGAACTGCACTGGGCGACCAGACGGCAGCCGGCTCCAACCGCTATGTGAATTTCTTCTTCGATACCACGTTCGATCGCATCGACTTCTCGACCACCAATTTCGCGTTCGAGACTGACAACCACGCGTTCGCGCGCACCACCTCTGTCCCGGAGCCGGCCACCCTCGGCCTGTTCGGTCTGGGTCTGCTGGGCGCCGGTCTCGCCCGGCGCCGACGTCGCAGCTGATTGCGATCCGCAGTACCTCGTTGCATTGAAAAGCCCGCCGTCATGGCGGGCTTTTCGTTTACATCGTCCCGGAGAGCGAGAAGGGACGATGACCCTGGGCATCGGGCGCACCGAGGATCTGCAATGAGTCGGTCATCGACTTGCTGGCTTCGGGCCGTGCGGCCACGGAGCCTTCGATCATGTAGCTGCGATCCGGATTGAGACGCAGGTTGCCGGCGATTTCGAGCGGCCCACCCATGTCGGACAGCGCGCCGACCAGCTCATTGCCGGTCAGCTCCGGCGGGAAAATGACCTTGTAGCTACCCATCGGCTCGGGCTTGCGTGCCGGCCCCGTGAGATCGACGACTTCGAGGGTGCCGTCGGCACCGACCGGCCAGCCGTTCTTCAGATCCAGACGCGCAAGCCGGGCATTCAGGGTGCCGGTCCAGCCGCCCGGCATCACATTGGGCGGCAGCGATCCGAGGGGTACGGAAGAGGTGAGCTGAGTAAGACGGATGTCCTCGCCGCCGCGGGTCGCGACCGTGGCCTGCACGAACCCATCGGTACGGGTGACCTTGATGTCCGCCTTCAATTGCAGCTGGAGCAGCGGCAATGCATGCAGCTTCCAGGTGACGCTGCCGACCTGTGCGCCGCCGACCATGACGGCCGGCGCGCGACCATTCCACGCCGTGCCTTCCGCGCCCGCAACGACGATGCCCGACGGCAGACGCGATGCCACGACCCTGGCAGGCAGGGTGACCAGCGCAAATACCAGGTAGGCCGCCACACCGAGCGCGACCATGAGCCAGACTTTCTTCATTCAGGTGGGCGCGCGATTCAGGATCAGGCTGGCGTTGACGAGACCGGGACGCGACGCCTTGTCGAAGGTGGCCTGTTCGATGCTGATGGCATGTCCCTGCTGCAGGTTGCCCAGGCATTTGACGAGGACATTGAATGCCGCGGATTCGAGTCGTACCCGGATGCCGGTATCGCCATTCGGTGTCTGGCCGGTGAGGGCAGAGCCGACGCCGCACTCGCGCGCCGTGCGATCGACCAGGACGACCAGCGATTCGCCCGTGGGGCCGCTGCCGAGCGGCTGGCTGGCGCCGAGCGACTGCACTTCGCCGGCGACGCTGCGGATCCAGGCGAGATCGGCCTGCTTGCGCTGCACGCGTTCGCTGCGTTCATTGAGGGATTTGTAGAACGGCGCCAGTGCCAGCGAGTAGAGCGCGACGGCCACCACGATGACGCCGCCCGCGAGCACGATGACGCGTTCGCGCGGTTTGAGGGTACGGAACCAGTCCTGGAGTTGCTGCATGACTGTTCCTGCCTCAGGCGCCCGACTGCTTGAGTTTCATCCGGCCTTCGATCTTCGAATCGCGCGGACTGGCCGACTGGATCTCTGCCGAGAGGCCACGCTCGACCACGACATGCTGGATCTTGTCGAGCTGATCGACCGAGGGCGCGAGCACCCGCAGGTCGGTGGCATTGTCGCGATAGGAGAGCGCTTCGATCGATGCGCCGGGGGCCTGTGCCATGGCATCGACGAGCACGCCGAGCGTGGTCATGATGCCGCTGATGGCGCCGCCGCCGCGCAGTGCATTGAGGCGCATCTCGACCTGTTTGCGGGCGCTGATCGCGTCGGGAACGGGCGCGCCGGGCATCGCCTGCTGGAATACCTGCGCGATCTCGGCATCAATGCGTTGTTCCTGGCGCGCCAGATCGACGAACTGCCATGCCTTGAGTCCGATGTGCAGGGCGAGGAACGTCGCCAGCAGCGCTGCGGCATAGCGCCACGGCTGAAACGACAGACGCAGCCGGGTCTTCGACGCGTATGCACCCTGCAGCAGATTGATCGACGGCTTCGCCATCACATTGGCCGCCAGCAGCGGCAATGGACCGTCGGGCAGCAGCTTCAGTTGCAGGCTGGCGGTGAATTCGCGCAGCCCTTCGAACAGGTCGCGTTCGTGTTCGTAGACATCTTCGGTGAGATAGATCGTGACGTGCTCGCGTGAATCGTCGCCGGAGGCCAGTGCGAGCTGTACCGCTTCGATGAGCGGCTGCACATCGAGCACGGCGCCCGGTGCCGATTCGCGCTGCACGAACACGCGGGCACCGTCGACCAGCAGGGTTACGCCATTGGGCGTGACGGGCAGGGCGACAGTTTCGGGATAGATGGCGTCCGCGTGCAGATTGGCGGCGCGCAATGCCGCGGTCCAGGACTGCATCTGTTCATGCGATACGGCTGCCACTGGCGTCCCGGGCCGATCGTCGCGGCGGCCGACGGCGAAATGCAGATCGTCGATGTCCGCCGCCATCTGCTCTTCGAGCGCGAACGGCACCACCTGCAGCAGCCTGGCGCCGCTCTTCACCGGCAGGACGGGTTCGGCGAGATACACATCCGTGCCGGGGACGAGCACGACGACCTTGCGACCGCCGGCGAATTCCGTCGCGTTCGCGAGCGGTCCCGACTGCACATTGCCATGACGCGCGCCGCTGTCGTCGACGGCGATCCACTCGGCCGCGACCGATGACGGGATGTCGGTTGCAGCGCCGGTGTGCGAGGAAGGATTGAGTCGGATGACCAGTGCTTCTGTCATCAGTCGGTTCCGAAGCTTCTCAGGATGGGACGCACCATCCCGTTGGTGCGATTGAGAAGACTGTACAGGGTGAACTGGGTAGTGCCAATAGTGACCCAGACGTTGGCGCGGAAGTAGTTGCTGCTCTCGCCGATGACGTTGCCATCCTCATAGTCCTGTTTGATCTTGGCATCGAGCTGCGCGTTGAAATCCTGGAGGCTGGGGAAACAACGCAGCTTGCGCATCTCGATGACGTTCTTGCGATCGCGCGTGAATTCGCTGACGCCGTTGCCGAGCAGCGCGTCGAGCACTTCCGGCGCGGCCGTGCAGAGATTGATCGAGGTGCCGGGCGGCAACGCGGTCACGAACGGTTCGAGCCGGCGATAGCGTTCCAGGCCGAACTCGTGCAAGGCCAGCAATTCGCTGGCGCGCGTGATGCGCATGTTCGGCGGTCGATACGCCGGCGTCAGCGAGGTATAGACATTGTCTTCGGCGCCGTCGGGAAACACGGGATCGATGTCGGAGTCGATCCAGTCGGTGATCATGTCGGCCCACTTGTCTTCGAGTTCCAGCAGCGACAGCAGATTCTTGAACCGCTGCACCGCGGCCGGGTCCGGCACCAGTTCGCCGTTGTCGACCTTGACCAGGCTGTTCAGATTGAAGCGGCCCTGCATGTCTTCGAGCTGGCCGGAGACGTCGCCGCCGTCGACCGGAATCGGCGGAATCGGCGTGGCCCATTCTTCGGTGAAGTCGTCCACCTTCGAACCGCCCTGCGTGTCGCGCTTCAGAATGTCGGCCGCCCAGGCTTCGGCGCCCATGGCCACTTGGAATCCCTGATCGAGCGAGAACATCGTCGCGGCGCGACGCTGATCGAGATAGGCCTTGAAGCCGACGTTGACGGCGAGGATCGTCGCCAGCGCGACGATGAGCACCGCCGTGATCAGCGCGACGCCGCGTTGTCTCATCGGGAATCGGGATGTGCTCATCCGGCGACCTCCACGATGCGCGTGATCTTGCCCCAGTCTTCGAGTTCGAGCGTGATCTCGACGGCAATCGGCAGCGCATAGCGCATTGTCGGCCCGGAGTAGCCCAGCGGCGGCCACTGTTCCTTCCAGTCGTGGTCGGCCCCCATGTAACGCACTGCGACGCTTTTGACCCTGTCGAGCAGCACGACGCTGATCGGCTCGACGTTCTGTGTCCGGTCGAGCACCGGCCAGTAGTCGCGAAAGAGTTCGGTGTCTTCCAGGCGATAGGCAACGCGCTGCAGCGTAGGGCGCGGCACACCGGCGGGATTGCTCCAGCCCGAATGCGTCAGTTCGATGCCGCCGCTATCGCCGCCAGCGCGCAGTGCGGGGACCGGATCCTGGCCGAGTGCCGGGCGCACGGCGCGCGGCTCGAGCAGGGCGAAGTCCTGGCTGATGCGCATCATGGCCGACTGGATGGCGCGTGTGCGTGCGGCGCTCTCATCGACACGGGCTGACTGCGATACGAGTTCGTTGTAGCCGGTCATCGCGAGCATGCCGACGATGACGAAGATCGCGACTGCGATCAGCACTTCGAGCAGCGTGAAGCCGCGGACCGCGGGCCTGCAGTTGTGCGACATGAGCTTCACTGCGTCGGGTCCGGCTGTTCGATGATGGGCGTATCCACGGGTTCGCCGCCCGGATCGGGTTGCGGCGGGTCCGCGTCCTTGCCGTCATCTTTCTTGCCGCCACCGTCGCGATTGCCGCCCTGCTGTTCGTCCCCCGACTGTTGCCAGAGTACGGCGGTCATTCCCGGTTGGGCGATGGCCGTGCCGTAGAAGCCGGTGACGGAGGCGAGCGAGGATTTCTCGTCGGCGCCGTCCGGGCGAACACTGACTTCGATGCGGCGAACGCTTTCCAGCGGGCTCTGCGTGACTTCCATGGTCCAGCGCCAGCGGCGGTCGACCATCTCGACTTCGTCCGAGGTCTTGTCGATCTTCGGCGGATTCGGTGCCAGCCGGGTCAGCGTGAGTTGGTTCATGGCCACCCAGTGGGCCACGGTCTTGTCGCGAACGTAGTTGCTGTTGCGTGCGGTCTCGCTGACGGCCTGGATCACGGCGAGCATGCCGAGCGAAACGATCACGAGCGCGGCCAGCACTTCGATGAGCGTGAAGCCGCGCGGACGATTGCAACGGGGACTAACGCTTCGCATTGCGCGCGTCCTTTTCTCTTTCCTTGTCGGTGGGCGGCTTCGTCTGTGCGATGACCGCCCACGGCTCGCTGCGGGCACGACGTTCGAGACGCAGATCCGAGTCGGGTTGCGAGACCACGCGCCAGATGGCGGGTTCCGAATCGCGCTCCACCTGCAGTTCGAACGGCATGACATCGCCGCTCGACAGGATGAAGATCTGCGGCAGCCACTTGGCATCTTCGTCCCTGTCGCCGCGGTCGACCGGACCCGGCTTGGTCACGATCTCGCGCGCCTCGACCCACAGGCGGAAACGCAATCCTTCCGGCAAGGAACGGGGCGCGAACAGCGGGTCGCCAGCGATCGCCAGCCAGCGTTTCTCGCGACCGTCGTAACGCAGGAATTCGTAACTCGTGGCCGACACGAACATGCCCAGATCGAGACCCTGCAGTTCGGTTTCCTCGCGCGCCTGTTTCAGGACTGCCCAGACGCGCTGCATCTGGTCCTCGGACTCGCGGTCGCGACCCAGCACGCCGACCGACAGCGTCGCTGCCGAGACGATGACGCCGATCACGATGATGACGACCAGAATCTCGATCAGCGTGAAACCCCGTACGTCGCGCGGCGTCGCGCGGCGAACAGGGGAGCAGGAAGACCGGTGTGTGCCTGGCATGGGGTGCCGGCGAGTGCCGGAAGTGGACGCGCCGCAGACCGCGGCGCAGTTCGTTACTCTATGTTCCAGTTGCCGACGTCGGCATTGATGCCTTCGCCGCCCTCGACGCCGTCGGCGCCCAGCGTGAACAGATCGTACTCGCCGTGCGACCCGGGATTCTGGTAGCGATAGTCGTTGCCCCAGGGATCCTTGCGCAGACCGCTGATGTAACCGCCTTCACGCCAGTTGCGGATCGACGTGTCGCCGGGCTTCGTGACGAGGGCCGCGAGGCCCTGGTCGGTCGTCGGATACTTGAAGTTGTCCATGCGGAACAGGTTCAGGGCGGTCTCGTACGAGCGGATGTCCTGCTTCGCCTTGGCAATCTGCGCATCGTCGATGCGGCGAATCACGTTCGGCGCGACCAGGGCGGCAAGAATGCCCAGAATGACCACCACGACCATGATTTCGATCAGCGTGAAGCCACGCCAGCGGCGCAGCGAAGTCAGGCGAGAGACACGATTAGCAGGCATGTCATGCAATCCTTGTGGGAATCGGAGCAGGGACTCCGCGTGAAAGCCGCCCTGCGCAGCGCGCCGGATCATAACAAAGCAATATGAAATCATGAGCGAAGGTCGCCCGGACACGACAGGTTCACAGCCTGCGCGGCTCATCAGCCGTTCCCAGGGACTCTGGCTGCTTGGACTGCTTGCCGGTGCATCCGTTCTGCTGGCGATCGGGGGTGAGCCGGTCCGTCTTGCGATGCGCTATGAGCGCGGCCCTGTATTGGCAGGCGAGTACTGGCGGCTGCTGACCGGACATCTGGTCCACGGCGGCCCTGCGCATCTCCTGTTGAATATGACCGGGCTGGGCCTGATTGCGGCGCTGTTCGCGCGGGATTACACCCTCAGACAATGGCTGATCGTACTGCTGGCCAGCGTGATTGCCATCGATGTCGGCTTTGTTCTTTTTGAGCCACAACTACACTGGTATGTCGGGCTGTCGGGCGTCCTGCATGGCGCGCTGGCTGCCGGTGCCGTAGCGTGGTGGCGGCATGAAACCAGATTCCTCGCACTCGCATTGACGCTGGTATTGATCGGCAAGCTCGCCTGGGAACAGTGGCAGGGAGCCTTGCCACTTTCTGGCGACATGACCGTGATCGTCGATGCTCATCTCTATGGGGCGATCGGCGGGCTCGCAGCGGCGTTCGGGATTTGCCTGTATTCGCACCGCTGGTCAGCGCGGCACCGATCGCTATAATCGCGCGCCGTTTTTCCAGTCAGGATCAATAGATGACGTTTGCATTCGTCTTCCCGGGCCAGGGGTCGCAATCCATCGGCATGCTGAGCGCGCTCGCTGCTGCCGAGCCGCTGGTGCAGGAGACGTTTGCCGAAGCGTCCGATGTGCTCGGTTACGACCTGTGGAAGCTCTGCCAGGAAGGCCCGGAAGAACTGCTCGGTGCCACCGAGCGCACGCAGCCTGCGATGCTTGCGGCCGGCGTCGCGACCTGGCGGGTCTGGCGCAAGCATGGCGGCGGACAGCCGGCCGCCATGGCCGGTCACAGCCTCGGTGAATATTCGGCGCTCGTCGCTGCCGGCGCGCTCGACTTCCGGACCGCTGCGGCGCTGGTGCAGTTTCGCGGCCAGGCCATGCAGGCCGCCGTTCCTGCGGGGCAGGGCGCAATGGCTGCCATCCTCGGTGCCGAAGATGCCGACGTCGAGGCGGCGTGCAACGAAGCGGCGCAGGGTGAAATCGTGCAGGCCGCCAACTTCAATTCGCCCGGCCAGATCGTCATTGCCGGCGCCGCCGCCGCCGTCGATCGTGCGATCGAACTGCTGAAGGCACGCGGTGCGAAACGCGCCATCAAGCTGCCGGTGAGCGTACCGTCGCACAGCGCGATGATGGCTCCCGCGGCCGAAAAGCTCGCACAGCGACTCCGGAACACGCCTTTCGAGACGCCGCAGGTGCGCGACATCTATACGGTCGATGTGCGCAGGCACGGCGACGCGGACAGCATCCGCGAAGCGCTGGTACAACAGCTCGTCAAGCCGGTGCGCTGGACGCAGACGATCCAGGCGATCGTTGCCGGCGGTGCGCGGGTGATCGTCGAGTGCGGTCCGGGTCGCGTGCTCACCGGTCTCAACCGGCGCATCGAGAAGAACAAGGAGATCGCGATGCTCGCGATCGAAGACGGCGATTCGCTGCAGGCCGCGTTGCAGGCATGCCGGGAGAACGCATGACTACGGTTTCCATGAACGACGATATCGTCCTCGTCACCGGCGCCTCGCGCGGCATCGGTCGTGCGATTGCACAGGAACTTGCGCAGCGCGGCGCGACTGTCGTCGGTACGGCGACCAGCGAGAGCGGTGCGCAGGGCATTACTCAATGGCTGGGCGAGGCGGGCCTAAAAGGTCGCGGTCTCGTATTGAACGTGTCGCAGCAGGAGTCGGTCGACGCGGCGCTCAAGGACATCGAGTCGAAGGAAGGTCCGGTTTCGGTGCTCGTCAACAATGCCGGCATCACGCGCGACAATCTGCTGCTGCGCATGAAGATCGAAGAGTGGGACGAGATCATGAACACGAATCTCGCCTCGGTCTTCCGGCTGTCGAAGGCTGTGCTGCGCGGAATGATGAAGGCACGTCGCGGCCGCATCATCAACATCGCCTCCGTCGTCGGTGTGATGGGTAACGCCGGCCAGACGAACTATGCCGCCGCCAAGGCCGGCATCATCGGCTTCAGCAAGTCACTCGCCCGGGAAGTGGGTTCCCGCAACATCACCGTGAACGTGGTGGCGCCCGGATTCATCGCGACCGACATGACGGCGCAACTTGCGGCGGAACAGCAACAACAGCTCGCGAGTCAGGTGGCCCTGGGCCGTCTGGGTGCCGTGGAAGACATCGCCCATGCCGTTGCATTCCTGGCGTCTCCCCAGGCCAATTACATCACCGGGGAAACGCTGCACGTGAATGGCGGCATGTACATGGTTTGAACTTGTCAAGTCGTTGTTATGCGGTCACTTTCGAAAATGTTGGCCGCCTCAGTCACTTAACTTAGAATACGCCCCCCGTACGACCCTCCCCACTAATAAAAGGGTCGGTCTTTCGAAGGGTTTCAAGCAGTCTCACAGAGGACTCGTACAGCAATGAGCAGTATTGAACAGCAGGTCAAAGCCATCGTCGCCGAACAGTTGGGCGTCAAAGAAGAAGAAGTCACCAATGACGCTTCCTTCGTCGACGATCTGGGCGCCGACTCTCTCGACACGGTCGAGCTGGTGATGGCGCTGGAAGAAGAGTTCGAAACCGAGATTCCGGACGAAGACGCCGAGAAGATCACCACCGTGCAGCAGGCGATCGATTACATCACCGAGCGCCGCGCACAGGCCTGAACTGCAAGGTGCGCGACCCCGTCGGTGGGCGCACCTTTTCAGGCAACCCGGTCGATCCGCCACGGAGGGCAGACGACCTGCTGATTGTCCTTCTTCCATCGCGATCTTCGAGGTAAGCGCTTGTCCAAGCGACGCGTCGTCATCACCGGTCTGGGCATCATTTCTCCCGTCGGCAGCGCGGTTGAAGATGCATGGAAGAACGTGCTCGCCGGCAAGAGCGGCATCGGTCCGATCAAGACCTTCGATGTCAGTGCCTTTCCGGTTCGTTTTCACGGCGCAGTCGCCGGTTTCGATGCCGAGAAGTATCTGCCGGCGAAGGAACTGCGGCGCATGGATCCCTTCATGCACTATGGCTACGCCGCAGCCATCGATGCATTCAAGGACGCGGGACTGACGGTGACGCCGGAAAATTCGCCGCGTATCGGCGTGGCCATGGGTGCAGGCATCGGCGGTCTGCACACGATCGAAGAGAACTACGAGAAGTACATCGAGACGCACAGCCCGAAGAAGATTTCGCCGTTCTTCGTGCCGGGCAGCATCATCAACATGATCTCCGGTCATGTCTCGATCCAGCTGAAGCTGACCGGACCGAACATCGCGACCGTGACGGCGTGTACCACGTCCACGCATGCCATCGGTCTGGCCGCACGACTGATTCAGTACGGCGATGCGGATGTCATGATCGCCGGTGCCGGCGAAATGGCGACCACGCCGCTGGGCCTCGGCAGCTTCTGCCAGGCTCGCGCACTCTCCACGCGCAATGACGATCCGGAGGCCGCGAGCCGTCCCTGGGATCGCGATCGCGATGGCTTCGTGCTGTCGGACGGCGCAGGTGCACTGACGCTCGAAGAATACGAACACGCCAAGGCACGCGGCGCACGCATCTATGCCGAGCTCGTCGGCTTCGGCATGAGCGGCGATGCACATCACATCACGGCACCGCCGGACGACGGCGAAGGCGCGCGTCTGGCGATGGCCAATGCGCTGCGCGATGCACAGCTGAATCCAGGCGACGTTCAGTACATCAATGCCCATGCCACCTCGACGGATCTCGGCGATCGTGCCGAGACGCTGGCGATGAAGCGCTGCTTCGGCGATCACGTGTCGAAGATCGCGGTGAGCTCGACCAAGTCGATGACCGGGCACCTGCTCGGTGCGGCCGGTGCAGCCGAAGCGATCTTCTCCGTGCTGGCGATCCGCGATCAGGTCGCGCCGCCGACCATCAACCTGGACAACCCGGGTGAAGGCTGCGATCTGGACTACGTGCCGAAGACGGCGCGGCCGATGAAGATCGACGTGGCGCTGTCGAACTCCTTCGGCTTCGGCGGCACCAACGGCAGCCTGATCTTCCGCAAGATCTGATTCCAACGACATCGCAACCACCATGAACGCCGCGCCGGCGGTTCGACCTGTCACGGTCTCGCCGACTGCGTTGCTTGGGCTGCACGCCGCCCATCCCGAACGTTATCCAGCGCTCTTCGAAAGCGCGGCGGCCGGCGAACCGCTCGGCCGCTTCGACATTCTGTTTGCGTTCCCCGGCGAGCGGCTGACGCTGCATGCCGACGGTGGCCTGACGGCACCCGAAGCGGACGCGACGACTTCCTTCCTGCAGGCGCTGGATCAATGGTGGGTCGACGAACGGACGTCACCCTTCGAATCGCCGCTGCCGTTTCATGGCGGCTGGCTGGTGTATCTCGGTTACGAACTGGCCGCCGAGATCGAGCCTCGCCTGCGACTGCCGCCATCACATGGGCCGGTGGCACAGGCAGTACGCATTCCCGCAGCCATCGTCCATCAACGCGACACGGGTCGTGGCTGGATCGTGACCGACGCAGGTCACGACGCACTGGCCGACAGGATCGAAACAGATCTGGCGAACGCTGCTGCGCCCGCATCGATGTCGCACGCACTGCTCGACGGCGACATCGAGGAAGATCCGCCACAGGACTATCTCGAAGCCGTCAACCGTGCCCTCGACTACATCGCTGCGGGCGACATCTATCAGGCCAATCTTTCCCGCGGCTGGCAGGCGCAGCTGCGGCCCGGCGTGATGCCGCTGCATCTGTACGAACGGTTGCGGCGTACCAATCCCGGCCCGTTCTGCGCGCTGGCGGTGCTGGATGGCATTGCCATCGTCAGCTCATCGCCGGAACGCCTGGTGTCCGTGCGGGACCGTATGGTGCAGACGCGTCCGATCGCGGGCACGCGGCCGCGCGGCAGCGATTCGCGCTCGGACGAAGAGCTCGCCAGGGAACTGCACGCGCATCCGAAGGAACGCGCCGAGCACGTCATGCTGATCGACCTCGAACGCAACGATCTCGGCCGTATCTGCGAGGCGGGCAGCGTCCATGTCGATGAATTCATGACCATCGAGTCCTATGCCCACGTCCATCACATCGTTTCCAACGTGAGCGGACGGCTGCGCAGCGACGTGACGCCGGGGCAGGTACTGGCTGCCGTCTTCCCGGGCGGCACGATCACGGGCTGTCCCAAGGTCCGTTGCATGGAGATCATCGCCGAACTCGAACGCGCACCGCGCGGCGCTTACACTGGCTCCCTCGGCTACCTCAACCGCGACGGCAGCATGGATTTCAATATCCTCATTCGATCGCTGGAAGTGCATGGGAATCGCGTGTCGCTGCGCGCCGGCGCCGGCATCGTGGCCGATTCGATTCCCGAACGCGAACTGGACGAGTCGCGCGCCAAGGCGCGCGGGGTGCTGCGTGCATTGACGGATGTCGTCCCATGATCGTGGCGGGACTGCGCAACGGGGTCCGCATCGATGATCCGGCACACGCTGTTGCGGTCGACGATCGCGGCTTCAATTATGGCGATGGACTGTTCGAGACGACCCTGTTGCGAAATGGCTCGGTGCGGTTCCTCGATGCACACCTGCAGCGACTCCGGAACGGCTGCGAGCGTCTGGGTATCCGATTCCCGGCCGAACTCGCCGCTGACATTGCCGCGCTCGGCGCGGCGCATCTCGAGGGCGTGCTCAAGATCGTCGTCACGCGCGGTGCAGGCGGGCGCGGCTATCGTCCCGATCCGCACGCGCCGGTCGATCGGACGCTGACGATTCATCCCATGCCCGCGGCGGCAAAGCCCAGCCTGCTCAGGCTGCGCTGGTGCGACACCCGATTCAGCCGCAATCCGCTGCTGGCAGGCCTGAAACACCTGAATCGCCTGGAGCAGGTCATGGCACAGAATGAGTGGCATGACACGACCATCGACGAAGGCCTGATGTGCGATACGGAAGGTGAACTGGTGAGCGCGACCGCCGGCAATGTGTTCATCGTACGCAACGGCGCACTGCTGACGCCGGATCTGCGGTTCTGCGGCGTGCGCGGCGTGATGCGCAGCCAGGTGTTACGGGCGGCCGCCGAACTGGGAATCCCCTGCAGCGAAGAGCCGCTGTGGCCCCACGACCTGGAGGAGGCGGATGAAGTGTTTCTGACCAATGCGGTGCGCGGACTGCGTCCTGTGGCCGAACTGCAGGAGCGGCGCTGGGAGTCGGTTGCCGTGGCGACTCGACTGTCGCAAGCGCTGGGACTGTGATGCGCCGCCTGCTGCGAATTCTTGCGATCCTCATCGTCCTCGCCGTCGCAGCGCTGGCGGTGATGGCATGGCGTGCGAATACCTGGCTGCAGATGCCCATCGCGGGCCTGCACGAAGTGTCGGTGTTCGAAGTGGAGAAGGGCGCCTCCCTGCGCACGGTGGCCACCCAGTTGAATCGCCGCGGCTGGCTGGATCGACCCGACGTGTGGATCGCATGGGCACGACTCACTAACCGCCAGGGCGATCTCAAGGCCGGCGAGTACGCGCTGGCGCCGGGGCAGACGCCGCGCAGCCTGCTGGACACGCTGAGTTCCGGCCAGGTCATATTGCACGCGCTGACGTTCATCGAAGGCTCGCGTTTCGCGGACATGCGCAGGCTCGTGAGTGCAGATGCGTCCATCGAACAGACGCTGGCGGGTCGATCAGGCGACGACATCATGCAGAGTCTGGGCGCAGCAGGCGTGCATCCCGAAGGCCAGTTCTTTCCCGATACATATCACTTCCCGCGCGGCACGTCGGATCTGGAATTGTTGCGCATGGCCTATCGCCGCATGCAGCGCGAACTCGACGCAGCCTGGGAGAGCCGGGCGCCGGATCTGCCGCTGGCGACGAAGTACGAAGCCCTGATTCTCGCCTCGATCATCGAGAAGGAGACGGCGCTAGACAGCGAGCGGGCGAAGATCGGCGGCGTATTCATCGAGCGGCTCAAGCGCGGCATGCGCCTGCAGACCGATCCGACCGTGATCTACGGCATCGAGAACTACGACGGCAATATCCGTCGCTCCGATCTGTTGCGCGATACGCCCTACAACACCTACACCCGGTCCGGCCTGCCGCCTTCGCCGATCGCACTGCCGGGCAGCGCTTCGTTACGTGCCGCCGTGCAACCGGAGAAGACCAACGCATTGTTCTTCGTGGCGACGGGCAAGGGCGACGGCAGTCACTACTTCTCCGCGACGCTGGCCGAACACAATGCGGCCGTGCAACGATACCTGCGTCAATTGCGACAGCAGCAAGCGCCGAAATGACCCGCGGCAAGTTCATCACCATCGAAGGCGGCGAAGGCGTCGGCAAGTCGACACAGATTGCCGGGTTGCGCGACTGGTTCGCGGCACAGGGCCGCGATGTTGTGTTCACGCGCGAGCCGGGCGGCACGGTGCGGGCCGAGCGCATTCGCGAGCTGTTGCTGGAAAACTCGGCTGAGCCGATGCCGGTGGTCTGCGAGTTGCTGCTCGTGTTTGCCGCAAGGTCGACGCATCTCGACAACGTCATTCGCCCCGCGCTCGAACGTGGCGCGTGGGTGCTGTGCGACCGCTTCACCGACGCGACGTATGCTTACCAGGGCGGCGGCCGGGGATACGATGCCGCACAGATCTTGCTGCTGGAGAACCTGGTACAGGGCGATCTGCAGCCCGATCTCACGCTGTTGCTCGATGCACCGCTGGAGCTGACGACCGCGCGGGCGCAGCAGCGCAATGCACAGGCGGGAGTGGCGGATCGATTCGAACTCGAACAGCGCGCTTTCTTCGAGCGCGTCCGCAACGCCTATCTCGCGCGCGCGGAACGTGAACCGCACCGTTTCGCCGTGATCGATGCATCGACGGATCGCGACTGCGTCGCCGCGGCGATTCGTGCCGCAATCCAGGATCGTCTCCATGGCTGAAGAATTCGTTCCGCCGCCGCTGCCGCGACTGTATCCCTGGCACGAACCGGTCATCGCGCAGATGAAATCCGCCTGGGCGGCGGATCGCCTGGCGCATGCCATCCTGTTGCAGGGCGCCGATGGACTGGGCAAGCGTGAACTGGTCGCCTGGCTCGCGGCTGCCGTGCTGTGCGATTCATCGACGAGCAGCAACCTGCAGTACTGCGGCAAGTGCGCGGGCTGCCAGCTCATCGCGGCGGGATCGCATCCGGACTACGTCTGGGT
>CAYWHG010000002.1:7518-70380 GCA_964457865.1 uncultured Steroidobacter sp. | reverse complement strand
ACCGTACGCAGTCGTTGTCAGAAAATCAGCGTCAGCCCGCCCGGTGCCGAGGAAACGCTGCGCTGGCTGCAGGCCGAAACCGGCAAACCTGCGGATGCCGCGCTGATCGAATTCACCGGCAATGCACCGTTGCGCGCCCTGGAATTCGCCGGAGAGCGCTTTTCTTCGCTGGATTCGGACATGCAGGGCGCCCTCGGCGCGCTGGCGGCGGGTCGTGCCGATGTGACGCACGTCGCAACCGAATGGACCAGGAAGAACGAACTGCCCGAGCTGCCGAACCGCCTGACCTGGCTCGACCTGTGGCTGACGTCGGTCGCGCGCATGGGAATTGGCGGAACTGCCGATCTGTTCACGTTCCCCGCGAGATCGACGCACTTGCCAAGTCTGCCGACCGCGTTGAACATAAGTGCAATCTACGGGGTGGTGGACCAGATCCGCGCGTTGAAGGCGCAACTGACCCGCACTGCGTTACAGCGCGAACTGGCAATCGAAGCGTTGCTGATAGCCCTGATGCAAGTAGTCAAACCTGCCCCGAGGCACTGAGGAATCGACCGGATGGTGATGCGGCAGCCAACCAGCAAGCCCGGCTTGTTGACCCTGACGATCAAGGACAAGAGCGCCTTGTATCTGGCCTATATGCCATTCGTGAAAAACGGGGGCCTGTTCATTCCGACGAACAGCAACTATCGCCTGGGCGATGAGGTCTTCATGCTGCTGAATCTGATGGGCGAGGACGAAAAACTGCCCGTCGCCGGCCGCGTGATCTGGATGACGCCGAAGGGCGCGCAGGGCAAGCGCACGGCGGGCATCGGCGTGCAGTTCAGCGAACAGGATCGCGGCAACACCCAGCGCAAGATCGAAAGCTATCTCGCCGGCGCCCTCGGCGGCGACAAACCCACGCATACGATGTAACGCAGCGTCACTTGCTGCCCGGCAGATCCGTCGCCTGCAATCCGCCCCGGAGTACCGAGGCGTGAAATCCCCGCTCTGAAAGAATGTAGGCGCCCGCCGAACTGCGGCGGCTGGTGTCGCAGCACACGACGTAGTGCATGTCGCGATCCAGCGATTTCAGCTTGAGGCGGATGAAATACAGCGGCAGATTGATCGCGCCCTCGAAATGGTAATTCTCGAACTCGCTCGGCAGCCGCACGTCGAGCCATTTCGCGCCGCGCGCCACCAGTGATTTTCCCTGTTCGTAGTCGACCCACTGCAGCATGGGTTCGTTGAGCAGCTTGCGGAAGTCCTCCTTGCCCAGCCGCATCAGTGTGCCGTCCGTGATCATGGTGACGTTGGCGTTGCGCCTGGCGTCGGAGATCAGCGCTTCCTCGCCGAACGTGTCGCCCATGCTCAATTCAGCGAGCTTGATGCCCAGCTTGTTGAGCGGCGTTTCGCGCACGACGGCGCAGGTGCCCTTCACGATGACGTAGAAATAATCGCCTTCGTCGCCCTGGCGGATGACGGCGTCGCCGGCCTTGTAGTCCATGCGCTGCAGGCGCATGAAGATGGCCTGGATGTTCGCAGGCGGGATGCGGTGCAGCGCCTTGGTCTGCAGCAGCGTGGTCATCCAGTCGTCGCTGGCGGGCCCGTCTTCCTGGTGCTTGAGTTCGTTGACTTCGTAGCTGCCGGTCTGGTCCCACGTCAGCATGACGTCGAGCGTGTCGCTGTCGATGGACAGATACTCGATGCGGTCCGAGACGACGCGCGCGCTGTAGCGGCGCGGCAGCGAGGCGGAGATCGGATTGCGCGCTTCAGGCGAGCCGCCGCGCAGCATGAGCACCGTGCGGCCGCTCTGCATCAGTTCGACGACGCCGCTGACGAGATAGTAGGTGCGCTTGTCGGTGTCGCCTTCCTTGAAGAGCAGGCGCCCTGCGGGCAGTTCCCGCAGCGTGGCCTTGCGCGACAGGGAATGCAGGTTTTCGGTCTTGAGACCATCCAGCGGTGAGAACGACCGCAACAGGCTCAGTTCGAGCGGCTTGTTCTCCATCGGGTTACTTCAATCACCTGCATCGATCATGGACGGCGCGCCGCGGAACGCGGGGCCGAAGGATGGTAACACAGGGTTTTTCCCGCGAATTCCGGGCCTGCTGCGTATTGCACGGTGTCGGTGACTAACGTACCGCCTCCCAGCCGGGATCGGGCGCGAAGCGCTCGCCGTGCGTCTGCTGCAACTCCTTGAGTCGCGCGATGACCGCATCGACGCCGCGTTCGCGCGCATAGCGCAGGGGACCGCCGCGGAACGGTGCGAAGCCTGCACCGAAAATGACGCCGGCATCGACCAGGTCGGCATCCTCGACGATCTTCTCGCGCAGGACCGCGACGGACTCGTTCACCAGCGACAGCAGCAGACGATCCTGCAAGTCCGCCGGCGCCTCCTTGCCTGCCGTTTCCGGCTTGCGCGGCTTGTCGTTTTCCCATTGATAGAAGCCCTGGCCGGTCTTCTTGCCAAACTGCTTCTGGTCGAAACGACCTTGCAGCACCGCGGGAACCGCCATCTGTCCCGACTGGAAGAACACCTTGCCCACGCTCATCACCACATCGAGTCCGACCACGTCGGCCAGCTCGATCGGACCCATCGGCATGCCGAAGTCCTCGGCAGCGCGGTCGATGAGCGTGAGCGGAATGCCTTCCTCCGCGGCGCGAATGGCTTCGCTGAGATAGGGCATCAGCACGCGGTTCACGAGGAACCCCGGCGAGCTTTTGCAGGTGATCGCCAGTTTGTCGATCTGGCGGGCGAAGGCCGAACCGCGCTGCACGACGGCGCCGTCGCTCGTCTGTGCGCGGATCACTTCCACCAGCGGCATGCGCGCCACCGGATTGAAGAAGTGCAGGCCGATCAATCGCGACGGATTGGCGAGCTTCGCCGACAGCTGTTCGAGCACGATGCTCGAAGTATTGGTCGCGAGCACGGCGTCGGGCTTCATGCGCGGTTCGAGGCGCGAATACAGTTCCTGCTTGGCGTCGAGATTCTCGAAGATCGCTTCGATGACCACATCGGCCGACGCCACGCCGGTGCCTTCGACATCGGCCTTCAGTCGCGCCAGCGTCTGTTCGCGCCTGGCGACGTCCGGGTAGCGCTTCTCGAAGAACGCCTTGGCACGCTCGAGCGCCGGCGCGATGTACTTCAGTTCGCGATCCTGCAGGGTCACGGTCATGCCGCGGGCGGCGCACCAGGCAGCGATGTCGCCGCCCATGACGCCCGCGCCGACGACATGGACATGCTGCGTCGATTCGCTTCCCGATTTGCCGCCGGATTTCAACCGCTCCTGCAGGAAGAACACGCGCACCAGGTTGCGCGACGTCGGCGTGCACAGCAGTCGCCCCATCGATCGCGCCTCGGCGTCGTAGGCCTGCGGACCCTTGCCGCCGTGCTTCTGCCACAGTTCGATGAGTGCATAGGGCGCGGGATAGTGATCGGGGCGAACGCGCTTTGCGGCCTGTGCCCGCATCTGCCCCGCCAGCACCGGTCGGATGAGCGAGAGATTGAGCAGTCGATGCTTGAGGCTGGATTCGCGCTGCGCCGGCGGATCGAGCGCCACCTGCCGGGCGACATCATTCAGTTGCGCGGGCGGCGCCAGGCGATCCACGAGTCCCGCCTCGAGCGCCTTTTTCGGTCGCAACGTACGGCCGGTCAGCATCAGATCCATCGCCGTGATCGGCCCCGCGAGACGCACGGCGCGCACCGTGCCGCCGAGGCCCGGATGGACACCCAGCATCACCTCCGGGAATCCCAGCGTGATCGACGGATCGTCCGCAACGACGCGGTATTTGCAGGCCAGCGCCAGTTCGAGGCCACCGCCGAGCGCAAAACCATTGATTGCGGCGACCGTAGGGCAGGGCAGCGATTCAAGCCGATCGAGCACCTGCTGACCCTGCCGGATCATGGCGTACGCCTCGTCGGGCGACTTGATGCCGATGAATTCCTTGATGTCGGCGCCGGCGACGAAACCGTTCTTCTTGGCCGATGTGATGACGAGCGCCCGCGGCGGCGAGCCATGCAGCGCATCTAGCTGCGCATTCAGTTCTTCCATGACGGCGCGCGACAGGCTGTTGGCCGAGGCATCGGCCTTGTCGAGCGAGAGCCAGGCAACGCCTGCGTCGTCCTTGGTCAGAGTCCAGTTGGCGGTGGCAGACATGGCGTCCTCGCTGGGAAGGAAGGGCTGGCGGGTTCAGGCGCCCGGGCGGCGCACCTGGAAATCGCAGATCAATGGCCGGTGGTCCGAGAAGCGGATGTCCGGGATGTCGAAATGCGTGATCTCGATGCCATTGGAATACAGCACGAAATCCAGTTCCTTGCGCGGATTACGGCTGGGATAGGACGGCATGCCCGTGCGGTTGGCGCTCTTGAGGCCCGAAGCCTCCATGAACAGATAGATCTCGTGATCGCCCCAGAACGTGTTGAAGTCGCCGGCCACGATGACCGGCTTGGTGGCGCGCTTCACCAGTTCATGCAGATGTCGCAGCTGATCGTGACGGTGCCGGAACTTGAGCGACAGATGCACCAGGAAGATGGCGCAGTCCTCCAGTTCCAGTTCGATGATGAGCCGCTTGATACCCGTTTCGAAGTAGTGGAAACGCTCGCCCTCGACGCGGGGCGCGGCGAGAAACGCATTGCCCTGCTTGCGCACGATGGGCAGGAACTGATTGAACGATCCCGCGCCGTACTTGCACTGGTACATCGAGTAGTGGCCCAGGGCATTGGCGATCTGCGCGGCCTGGTTCACGAGCCCCGTGCGGATGGAGCCGGTATCCACTTCGATCAGGCCCACCAGGTCGGGGTTGAGCGACTTCAGATAGGCCGTGAGCCGCTCCAGCACCCGCGCGTTGCTGCGCAGATAACCTGCGCCGGGAATGGGCAGGTGGAACGCCGGACCCGTGCCGGTGGCGTACCGGATGTTGTACAAAACGAAACGCATTGTGGGCGGGAGATGGCCGGAAAGCCGCGGAATCGCAGCGCGGCATTCTATCGCAGGCTTCACGGAATAAGCTGTCCGCCAGACCCTCAATCACGGTTCGAAGCTGCGGGATGTCGCTGTTCTGGATTAAGATTCAGCCGCTTTCTCCGTATCGCGAGTGCAGGGGTGACCCTTGAACGGTATTTCTCAGCGGAACCCGGTTCGACTCTTCGTCGTGCACGCTTTTGAGCCAGCCGAGGACTACGACCGTGTCTTCGAGTATCTCGAGAGTTCGCACAATTTCTACTACAAGAACTGCAGCAACCCGAGCCTCAAGGTGACCGACAAGGACGCGATGAAGGATGAACTGCGCAAGCAGATCTCGCTGTCCGAAATCGTGGTCGTACCGTCAGGCATGTACGCGAAGCATCGCGAAATCATCGATTTCGCGCTGAACTGCGCCAAGGGCCTCGACAAGCCGGTGGTGGTGCTGGAGTCGTTCGGTGTGAAGCAGAAGCTGCCGGTGCAGCTCGAAGCGCTGGGCGACGAGACAGTGGAATGGAACGAGCGGGAGATCGCCGACGCGATCCGCCGCCAGGCGCGTCACGAAGATACGGCGCGCTGGGATGTGATCGACTTCAAGATGGATTGAGGAAGGAAGGAAGGAAGGAAGGGGATAGGGATCAGGGGGTAGGGGATAGTCAGAAGAGCCTGCTGCGCTTCGTTTCCGACTGTCTCCTATCCCCTGATCCCTATCCCCTCTCAGTCATCGTTGACTGCGCGCAACTTCGGTGGCCGCTGGAACATCTGGGTGCGCGCGATGGCACCGAGCATGTTCACGATTTGCGTCGCGATCCGGCCGGCCTCCATGTCGGACATCTTCCTGACCGTGGCCTGTTCGGCCGTCTCGCCACGCAACGGACGGACGCACGACATGCAACTGGTCAGCGAACAGAATTCCTCGCGTATTTCCTTGGGCAATTCGTCCTGGTCGATGCCCGACAGGTGCGTCCTGTAGGCGTCAACCAGACGCTGCTTGATCGGACCCGTCGAGGCCAGAACGGCCGTGGCGGCAAAAAGATGCTCCCAAGCGCTGCTCATCGCGACTGACTCCCCGGCAAATGGGGTGAGTGGATCATTTGCCGGATTTTCTGTGACGCCAAAACAACGACAAGCAGAAACGAGCAAATGTTGAGAAATTACTTTAAGTTGACCCGGTGATTTTTCTGTTGATCACTCAAGCCACTAGCGCCGGAATATACACCTGAGACTTCGAAAGGCAACCCGATTGGTGCAGATTTTTCGGTATCAGTGGTTGCTCGAAAAGCGGGGCGTTCCAGGCTGGGGTTCCTGGGGGGGGGGCCCGGCACCTTCCCCTGCGGGATGCAGGGGAAGGTGCACGCGATCAATAGCGGAAAAGGACGCCGATCTTGAACTGATCCAGGTCGGGCGTGCCACTGGCTTCGCTGAGATCGAGCCAGTGTTTTTCGTAAGAGGCTCGCAGCGAATAACCGGGACTGATGTCCCAGCGCAGGCCCAGGCCCAGTTCGTACATAAAGCCGTCGGTGCTGCGTGTGTCCTGCACTGTCCCGCAGATGTAACCCCACCACGGATCCCACCAGCAGACGTTTTGCGGCCGGCTGTCGGGAATATTGGTGTCGATGAAGCTCCAGCCGATACCGGCTTTGACGAACGGCGTGAGGTCTCCGTCGCTGAAGTTGTAGTGAAGCGCTACGCGTGGAGTGAATGATTCGTAGCTGCCACTGACATTGATATCAATCGGTGCCGGGACGGGAGTGTCTGTCTGGCCTTTAATGTTTGCGTCGTAGTCGACGTCATTCCAGTCGAGAGCGAACTGCAATTCGAGCTTGTCGCTGAAGCGATAGCCGAATGCGAGGGTAAGACCGAAATCATCGTCGAGAGACGCTGACGATCCGCCCTTGAAATCCACATCCTGGCTGAGCTGGTAGATCACATCCGCGCCGAATTCCCATCCCACGCCGCGGTCCGCGTTGGCTGCTGTGCTCGCGAGCATGCCGCCCGCCAGCATCGCAAAAGTCATGGCTAGTCGTTTCATGAGTACTCCTTCAGGGTTCGCTCAACTTCAAGTCGTCTTGCCGCGTGATGCATCCAGCGCCTTCTTGAGAAGCTCGGCCCAGCGCCGGATTTCCCGTCGTGCGTCCGCAGAGTTCGTGACGGAATTGGTCCACTGCCACTGTCCGCTGTCCATGCCTTCGCGACGGTCATAGATTCGCGCGAGCAGGGTGCGGCTGATCGAATCGTGCAACTCGGAGATCAGCGTCATCTCACCGGCGTCCGTCGTGTATGTTCGAACGCGGGCCGCCGTCTGCATGGAGACGTCGGGAGCATTGATGTACAGATTGACGATGGCCGCCTGGACTTCCAGCACGTCCCGGCCAGGTTCCGTGACCAGTTGGTAGCCGCCTTTCTCCTCCAGCACCTGCTTGAATACCTCCGCGAAGGCGTCGGCAAGATCCGTCTTGATCTTGTCGCGGTCCGGTTGATTCATCTGGTACAGGACGGAGTCGTCTTCCGGCTTCCAGTTCTTGCTGAACTCCACCTCGACCGGTCGCAGCAGGATCTTGTTGTAGGCCGAGAGATTGGCTTCCGGTTTCTTGTAGACGGCATCCACTCCCTTCACTTCCGCCTTCACCAGGCCGTCGTGGGTCGATGCGTCATCGATGGGCGACTTCTGTGTCGTGGCGCAGCCACTCAACATCAGTGCTGCGGCAAATGCGTACAGGAAAGCATGGCGGCTCACGTTTGTTCTCCAGTCATGGTGTGACCAACATTCGCAGATGTTGCCGCCAAGCCGCGCTTTCGACACTCCGTAGTTGGGGCAATACGAGCGATCTGTCGCGGTCTGTGGTGGCCGCGACACGACGATGGGCAATCCTGGGGACTGCGTTTCGCCTAGAAGGCGCCGGTGATGAACAGCAACGGTCCGTCGTAGTCGAAGCGCAGTTTGCCGTTGAAGTAATCGTCGTCCACATCGACGTGAGTCGAGAAGGCGTTGTACCCGACGCCCACGCCGAAATGCCGCAACGGCTGCCAGTTGAAGCTGATCTTGTAGTCCTGCAGGTTGCCGTCGTACTGATCGAATTTCAGCGCGAAGAACTGCGCATGGCCATCGATGTAGAACTTGTCGCTGAACGCCCAGGTGCCGCGCAGACCCACCACCGGCAGGGGCCCGTCGCCGTCGGCACTTTCTTCCAGATCGACGCCGCCGAGACCCGCATTGCTCGATGCGTCGGCGTGCAGGCGTCCCCTCACGCTCAGGTTGTGCAGGCCCAGCGTCCCGGCCAGTTCGAAATTGTCGCGTTTCAGGAACGAGTATTCGTAGGCGAGTTCGAAGATCTCGACCTTGAGACTGGCTCGCACGTTGACGTTGAGCGGGAACGTCGTGTCGCCGAATTCGATCTCGCGCTCGATGTTGCGCTCGTTGCTCGAGCTGCTGTCGAAATACATGAAACGCAGCTTGTGCCGATCGAAGAAGCGCCAGTAGCCGTCGATGCGGAAGCGATCGTCGGCTTTCAGACCGAGATCCTTCTCGAAGTTCACCTCGTTGCCGATCCGCCCGCCGTCGCCGTCGAGACGAATGGTGGTGTCGGTGTCGAGGAAGAACACGCCGAGACTGATGTTGAACTTCTGATTGACCGGCCAGAGAGGATCCGCATGAACGGCTCCATGGCAGGCGATCAGGCCGAGAGAGGAGAGGAGCAGGGTCGATCTGTTCATGAACGTTGACCTCGATTCCCTATGGAGACAGTTCGCGTTCTAGCGTCTGCGGCCGCCGAAGGACCGATGCATCATGCCGCTCGAACCGCGATTGAAGTTGTAGCGCTGAGCGCCCATTTCGCGCGAGAAGCGATCCCGTTCGAGACTGCGCGATTCGGTCGGCGTCGGCCGCGTGTAACGTGTACTGCCGTCGCCGCCGACGCGCGATTGCCAGCCGTTGTCGGTGTGCTGCCAGACATGGCCGTCATGTCCCGCGTAGACGTTGTCGCCGACTCTGACGATGCTGCCCTGATCGCCTTTCACGCCCGCGACACGGGTCGCATCACCGGTATTGCGGTTGTAGACGATGGCGCCGCCGCCAGAAACATTGTTGCCCGTGTAGACGTTGCCGGCGGTGCCGCCGGCGCCGATCACCGTGCGTCCACCCGGTCCGGTCGCTGCACCGCGTCCGCCGGCAGCGTAGTTGCCGGTGTACACGTTCTGTACGGCCCCACGTTGTCCGGCTGAAAGCACACCCGTGGTCGAGTTGTAGGACATGCCCGCGTGGGTCGCCCAGGCATTGCCGGTCCAGGCGTTGTAGCCACCCGAGTAACGCGACACGTTCGCCACCGGACCCCAGCGCGAGTAGATGTTTCCCGTTGCACCGGCCCAGCCGCCGGGTCCCCACGCAACGGCGCCGCCGCGTGGACCGAATGCGGCACCGCCCCAATACGGCGCCGGATAGATCGGATACATCGGCGGTCCCCACGCCCAGCCCCAGCCGTACGGGCCCCACCACGGATACGGACCCCAGCCCCAACCGACGGCGACCGTTGCCGCGCCCCAGGCCCAGCCGAAACCGAAGCCGACGGTCCAGCCGGTCCACGGCGTGTAGCGCAGGGCGACGCCGAAGCCGTAAGTCACCGGCGGTCCGTACCAGTACGAGCCGATCCACGGCGAGTAGTAGTAGCCGGTGCCGTACACGACGACGTTCGTCACCGGATCGATGCATTCGCCGTGATAGCCCGGCGTGTAGCCGGTGTACACCGTGTCGCCATCGACGTCGTACACCTTCACATAGGTCACGTAGTGCAGCGGAGAACTCGGCGGAATGGCATAGATCTCTGCGGGGACGGAGGTTGCGACACTCCATGGTCCCTGCAACGAAGCGGACGTGAACCAGACGCCGTTCTCGACCGCGTAGTAACTCTGTGCGCTCACCATGATGATGGGCGTGGAGGAGTTCACGACGTACTGCAATGAGGTGCCCGCGATTGCAACGAGTTGCGGCGCGCCGTCGTAGTTCGGCGGCGTCATCTTCGCCTCGCTCTTCTTCACGGCAGCGGTCGTCGGGATCGCGGCGGCGATGGCGGCCTCCTGCGCCTGCGGCGTGCCGGCGACCGACGCCTTCACGTTCTCTTTCGGACTGTCGTCGGGAATCTTCGAGAAGTCCCGGGCGAGCAGGTCGGCAGGCACGAATTGCCACGGTCCTTTCAGATCGCTGGCAGCGAACCAGCGGCCGGAAATGAGTACATAGGTTTTCTGATCGCCCAGCAGCTTGAAGACATGACCGGTGGTGTTTTCCACGAACAGCAACTGCGTGCCGGGGATGGGCACCCATTTCATCTCGCCGTCGATCACGATGAGTTCAGTCGCCGTCGTGGCGACATGGATCTGCGGCACATTGCCCTTGGCGAGCGACGGCGCCGGCTGCTCCGGATCGGTCTGGCCGGTCAGCATGTCGACCTGTCGCGACTGGATGGCCTGTTGTTCGACCTGTCCGAGATCGGCAGGCGGCGTGAGATCCACCGACCAGCGGCCCTGCAGCGAATCCGCTGTCATCCAGCCATCGAAGACGTGCAGGTAGTACTGGCCGGAGCGATTCTTCACCAGCAGCGGACGGGTGTTGATCACCCGCTGATAGCTGGTGCCGGCCATATCCCGGTACGCCGGTTGTCCGTCGATGTAGATGAGCATCGCCGGTTGCGACGAGAACAGGATCTGTGGCGGCGTATTGAGGATCGGAACCTTCGACGCTGCCTGCTCTGTGTTGACAATGTGCAGGTTCGCTTCGAGTCGATCGAGCGCGAGGGTGCGCGACTTGCTGCTCGCGTCGGCCTTCAGGGCGCTGACCCACGCGACGCTTTGTTTCTGCGCACTCGGAAATTCGGCCTTCGTGATCTCATAGCGGTCGAGCGTCACGATGCGCGCGGACTTGTCGACCAGGGTCCGTGCCGACACCGAGACGACGCCGTAGACCGGCGTGCTGTCCTTTTCGCCTTCCGTTACTGAAACCGCAGCGCGAGCCTGCAGCCTGGCGCCATCCCAGGCGTCGAGTTGCGGCTGGTAGACGGTGAGCGTCGTGGCGCCGTCCTTGACCTCGTACGGCCATGGGGTTTCCTGCTCTGCATCAGCGTCCTCGGGTTCTGCGGCACGTGCGCCGGCGAACGTCACGACGCAGGCATACAGCACGATCACGCGCACGAATCCAGCCCAGGAATATTTCATAGCGGATTGCCGGCAAGCGCCGAACTGACGCTGAGAGCGCCATGCTGCAACGCTTTCGGCAATCAGACAGTACGTAGGAAGGGCAGGATCTGTACATGATTCGCGACGGAATTTGTCGGGTCCGTGGTCGGCCTTGCGACTCGGCGCGTCGATGCGCCGGACGAGGGAGAGATCAGAGCGGGTTCATCGGCGGTAGCGAATGCGTCTTTCCACGGCGCGGATCGGGAGTCCGCAGCAGGTCGCGGCGGGCTGCAGGCAACCGATGGCGCAGGCGCGATAAGGTGCCATCGGTTGCGCCGACGTTCGTTCCATAACGAGCAGCGAGCAGTTCCTCGCACGCCGCCAGCAACTGAGCGTCGCCGGCGAACGCAGTCGTCGTCGCTGCCTCGGGCGATGAAGGCGCGACGCGATCCAGCCAGCGATAGAGTGCAGCTGGTACGTCGTCGTCGTCGCGCTTGCGCAGCTTCGCCTGCAATTGTCGGTAGGCGTAGGGCTCGGACGCGAGATGACGTGCGCGTCGTTCGCTGTGTCGTCGCGACAGCTGCCGCACCCCGCGGCTCACGTGCGGCGCAAGCCACCAGGCGAGCAGAAGCGCGGCGATTGCGACGGAAACAACGACTCCGATGCGTCGCCAGTCGAGCGCTTTCGCGGGCTGCACTTGCGGTTCGTCTTGCGGGAGCGCGAACGGCGCAGGAGGGGGTGGTGCAGCAATCGCGTGTACCTGCAGTGCCGGCACGCTGGCTTGGCCGAGTTGCTTCGACTGCAGGTTCCACCACGGGATCGACACGGCGGGCAGTTCGTAGTCGCCGGCACGTTGCACCACGTAGTTCACCGTGAACGTGCGTTTGCCGACGAGCGGCTGATCGGGTGCGGAGTCGAGCAGAGCCGGTGTCGCCGGATAGGCCTTGAGTCCGTCGATCTCGCCGAAGTCGACGTCCGGAATGAACATTGCCGGCGTGCCCGTGGCCGTCAGTTCGACGGTCCGCGAAAATGAATCGCCGACTTTCAGCGCGGTGAGATCGGCATCGGTTTTCTGCGTGATCTGCAGATCATGCGTGATGAAGGCATCTCCCGCGTCGGCAGGTGCGCTCACCTGCAACTTCACTGGCTGCGTCGTCGCCGTGACAGGCGTCGAAGCCGGTCCGGCGTGGGCAGAGACTTCGAACGCCGGAATGTCGAGGTCCGCGGCGACGATGGGCGTGATCGTGTACTTGTGTTCGATACCCGTCCAACTGGCTTCCTTCACGGTCGTGTTGAGGTGCAGGGGACGTTCATCGGACAGCTTGACGATCGCGCCAGGGATGGTCAGCGGCGGTAGGGAAATGCCGCTGGTGAAGAAGGCATCGGTGTAGACCTCGACATGCAGTGTCGCGGCCTGGCTGATGGAGACACTGGCCGGCTCGAGCCGCGTGCGTACCAGGATGCCGGGAGAATCGGCGGCGAAGACGGCGATGCTGGTAAGAAGAACGGCCATTGCTGCTGTCATTCCCGCGCAGGCGGGAATCCAGCCCATGGCGGAGATGGCAGTACCACCTGGATTCCCGCCTGCGCGGGAATGACGGAGCAAGCTAGTCACGCTGATCTCCGGGTGCCTGCTCCGCTTCGATCTGGAATTTCTGGCGCAGGAACTCGCCGGGCGAGACCTGCAGGTTCTTCATCCACAGATCGGCCGTGAGCTTGCGGACCATCTCCGGCGACATCGTCTTCTCCTTGCCGCGCTTGCCCTTGTCGTCGAACTTGACCTCGTCGGGAGGAATGTCCGGTGGTTCTTCGTCGCTTTCGTCCTCGGGCTTTGGAATCAGGGCGGCGACCAGCGCGCGGTTGGCTTTCGCCTCCGGGAAGTCGGCACGGGCATGCAATGCATTGTCGTAGGACTTCACTGCCGCCTCGTACTTCTTCAGATGCGCCTGCGCGTTGCCTTGCAGGAAGTAGCCGTTAGCCGTGTCGAGTCTGGAGAACTCAGTCAGCGCATTGCCATAGTCGCCGGCTCGATAGAACGACAGTCCCTTCCAGGTGGGATCTGCAAAGCGCGCGGCGGCGGTCTTGTAATCGCCGCGTTCGAAGTACCAGCGGCCTTGCTGGTCCGGCGTTGCGAAGTAGTCGATAAGGCTCGCGGCGTGCGAAGGTGCGCACACGATGAAGAGCACCATCGCTGAGACCCATCGCCAAATCGACGCGACTGGGAGAGGCGCTTCGACAAGCTCAGCGAGAACGGGAGAAAATCTGGACAAGGTCCATTCCGTTCGCCCTGAGCTTGTCGAAGGGCTGCCAAGATTAGCATCCATATCCAATTCTGCGATTGTTGCTGCACAACTCGCCTTGTTCATACTCACGTTGCCCACCTCACCACCCATCCGCGACGGAACCACAGCGCGGCAAACAGGACGATCGGGAAACACAGGTAGTAGCCGAATTCCTTCCAGCGCATCGTGCCGCTCTTCGCTTCGACGATCTGCAGATGATGCTGCGCACGCCGCTGTACCCACTCGATGTCGCTGTCGTCGAGCGTGACGCTTGCAACAGGAATGTCTGCGGCGGACGCGAGTTGCTGCAGGCTGTCCTTGTCGAAGGACGCGCGCATCGGACGGCCGCTCTCATCCGTCCGGATGTTGCCGGCAGCGTCGCGCAGCGGACCGCCTTCCAGGGTGCCGACCGTCAGCAGCAACGCCTGATGATCGCTGGCCGTCGAGAACGTCTTGAAGCGATCGATCTGCTGTGTATCGAACCCATCGGCAATGAAGAGCACGGTGCCGACGGTCTGCTCCTTCGACAACAATGCGCTGGCGATATCGAGCGCATCGGCGGCGTCGCGACCGGGTTTCGGCATCAGCGATGTCTGCAGCGCGGGCAGATACAGATCCATCAATGCTGCATCCTCGGCGGGCGGCAACACGAGATGCGCCGAGCCGGAATACACGACGAGTCCGGTTCGCGAGCCTTTGCGCAACTTGAGCAGATCCTGGATTTTCTGCTTGGCGCGTTCGAGCCGCGAAGGCGCCACGTCGATCGCATCCATGGTGGGCGACAGATCGAGCGCGACGATGAGCGGTGCGAGATCCTGTCCGAACGGCGGCGGTTCGCGTTCCCAGGTCGGACCGGCGACGGCCAATCCGCCGAGTGCGATCGCGATGGCAATCGAATCGACCGGACGCAGGCCGAGGGGCGGCTTCGTATGCAGGACGAGATGCTTGAGAAGGCGCTCGTCGATGAGCCTGCTCCATTGACCGAAGGCGTCATGGCGACGTCGCCAGAGCCATGCGAGCAGCACCGCGGCCGGGATCAGCAGCAGCCACCAGGGACGCAGGAAGTGGAAGGCACTCACGCCGATGCCTCCGTCTCTTCCTGTAGGGCCGGCTTCAGCCGGCCGGTTCCGGCATGACCGGCTAAAGCCGGCTCCACAGCAGGAGAAGACCGCTGGACCATGGAGCCGAGCATCGCCACGAAGTGATAGAGCGCGAGCAGCGCAATCGCCGCGCCCAGCGGCCAGTAGTAGAGCGCGATCTTCGGCCGGAACTCCGTTCGCTGCACCTTGATGGGCGTGATGCGATCGATCGTCGAGTAGATCTGTTCCAGTCCCGCGCGATCTTCGCCGCGAAAACTGCGCCCGTGAGTCTCGTCGCTGAAGCGTTGCAGCGATTTCAGGTCGACCTTGTTCTCGCCGGAGGCGTTGGGATCGCCGATGCCGATGGTATGAATGACGACACGGTGTTCCGCGGCGATGCGCGCGGCATCGTCGGGCGGCACTCGACTGGCTGTGTCATTGCCGTCCGTGAGCAGCACGAGCACCTTGTCCTGCGCCCTGGAGTTCTCGGTCATCTTCACCGCGACGCCGATGGCATCGCCGATGGCCGTCTGCGGTCCGGCCATGCCGATGCGGATCTCATCGAGCAGCAGCAGCACCGTTGCATGATCGAGCGTCAGGGGCGACTGCGGAAATGCCCCCTGGCCGAAAACGATCAGTCCGATGCGGTCGCCTTCGCGTCGCGCAATGAATTCCCTGACGACCGACTTCACCGCCGTGAGCCGATCGACGCGCTTGCCGTCCGGGTCCGTGAAGTCATGCGCTTCCATCGATTGCGAAATATCGATGGCCAGCATGAGATCGCGCGACGACTGCGTGCGCACCAGCGGCGGCTCCAGCCATTGCGGGCTCGCCGCCGCGGCGACGACGAGAGTCCACAGAATCGGCGCGAGGATCTTCTGGATCCAGTTGGACTTCTGGATGACCGCACCGGCCGACGGCTCGAGTTGCAGAGTCTTCGTGACCTGTTCGAAGAAGGGCACACGCAGCGCGGGTGTAGTCTCGCGAAATGGCGGCAACAACCACCACACCAGCAGGGGTAGCGGCAGCAGCGCGAATGCCCAGGGAAGATCAAACGTCAGCATGGTGATGCTGGATCCAGCGACGCGACAGGTGCATCAGCTGCTGCAGATCCGCGCGTGGGATCGCCTGCAGCTGTCCTTCGTCGTAGTAGGCGATCCGTGTCAGCAGCTGGCCCGTGCCCTGAGTGAAGGCGTCGGTGTTGAGCGTGCGGTCGAGGAAGCGCAGCCAGTCGGCACCCGAGAGTGCTGCTACGTGTTCGCGCGACGTGGCGGCCATCGCCGTGCGCTTCAGCAGCACCGGGAGTTGAGCTACGGTGGCGTCACGCTCGATGACAGCAAGCTCCGCCAGCGCCGCGCGCCGATAAGCGTTCGCTCGCCGATGGCGAATGATCCTCCAGATCACCAGCGCCATCAGCACGACAACCACGATCGCCACGACCACCCACCCAACCGTCTGCGGCGTGTACGGCACGGGAGGTGGCAGGGAGAGTTCCTGCAGCCCTGCCAACGCATCGCCGGCAATCGCATGCGTCGGCTCGGTCATGGCAGCGTCAGCCCGAAGACACCGTGAATGGAGGGTGCGCGAGCCGCATTGCCCAGTTCGCGACTGAACTGGTCGCGCGTCGGCTCGGCTGTCGTGAACGCAAACAGCGGCACGCCGCTGTGGCGCAGCAGGTCGGCAACACTTTGCAGCCTGCCGGTGAACAGCTTGCTCAGCGGCTCGTGCACCGTGCCGGAATCCAGATCCAGTTCCACCTGCAGTTCGCCCTGGCTTGCCACGACACGACCGTGGCCAGCCATCTTCTGCGCCAGCGGATCGAAGATCAGTGCTGCGGCAACGTCGTTATGCGCGGCGATGCTTCGCAGCAGCCGCAGGGTGCGATCGTCGGCGTGTGCAAAATCGCTGGCGATACAGACCAGCGTGTCATGCAGCGCGAGACGCAGCACTTCTTCGAGCGCCTTGTTCAGCGACGGATTCGGCGCGACCGGCGCGTTGTGTGCGGCGAGTGCCTGATTGAAGCGTGCAATGGAGCCGAAGACCTGATGCAGGCGATTGCGGCTGCGGTGCGGACGGATGTGCTCGACGTCCGTGTCGTTGAACACCACCGCCCCCACGCGATCTCCGGCGCGGAAGGACATCCATGCACTCAGGGCGGCGAACTCCGCGGCAACCACCGATTTCAGCGCACGCTGCGAGCCGAAGAACATGGACATGCTCTGGTCGACCACCATGATCGACGGACGATCGCGCTCTTCGGTATAGGAGCGAACGTGCGGTTCGCCAGTGCGCATCGTGACCCGCCAGTCGATGGTGCGGATGTCATCGCCGGTGACGTAGTGCCGCAGTTCCTCGAAATTCAGTCCCCGTCCGCGCACCCGCGAAGAGTGCTGTCCGGCCAGGATGCTGCGATGAGGCTGTCGTGGCGAGAACGACAGCCCGTGCGCGGCGAACTCGAGACGCGTGAGATACGCGGCATCAACATACGCGAAGCCGATGGAGGAGGGATCGATCCGGCCTTCGGTGGCCGCGCTTCGCTGCGTCGCTCGATCAGGGCGTATTGCAGGTGCGCGCATTTTCGCCGCTGCGGATCAGCGTTGCATCGCGGCCGCTGGCAATGAACGTCGTGCCCTCGCCGGAGTAGTGGGCGCCGGAAGCATTGGTATCAGGCGGCAGTGTCAATTCCTGACCGTTGAACGACAGGACCACGTTGCCGCGATCGATGCGCGCGTTGAACTTCGTGCCGTCGGTGCAGGTGTAGTCGAAACCGGCGTTGCCGGCGGGGACAGCGGCTGAATCTGCAGTGCCTTCCGACGCGGATTGTTTGCGCTCACACCCGCTCAGGACAGCGGTTGTCAGGAAGAGCAGGACAATTGCTTGACGCATGACGATCTCCTCATTGAGAAAAGCGACCCGGCGAGGTGTCCCGGAGGAAGGGGGACAGTCCCCATTTTCCGAGGAACGGAAAATAGGGACAGTCCCCTCCGCTATGCCGGGACAGCAACAACCTTCACCAGTTCATCGATGACCTGGTCTGCGGACACTCCATCGGCATTGGCATCGTAGGAAAGAATCAGGCGATGACGCAGTACGGGATAAACGACGGCCCGCACGTCATCCGGCGTCACATGATCACGGCCTTCGAGCCACGCATGGACACGCGACGTTCGTTCCAGGCCGATACCGCCGCGCGGGCTCGAACCGATCTGGATCCATTTCTTCAGTTGCTCGCCGTACTTGTCGGGGTGCCGCGTCGCATTCAACAGGTCGACGATGTATTTCTCGATCGCCGGTGCGACGTGGACGGCGTCGATCTCGCGGCGCGCGTCGAACAGCGCCTCCTGAGACACAGTCTGCGCGGCACCGTCTTTTGCATCCGCGGCTGCGTCGGACTTTTCTTCCTCATCGGCAGCGGTTCCCGCATGCGCTCGCGCTGTCTTGGCGGCTTCTTCCTTCCTGACCAGTTGCAACACGCCGACTTCACTCGCCTCGTCGGGATAGTCGACCAGCACCTTCATCAGGAAGCGGTCGAGCTGGGCTTCCGGCAGGGGATAGGTGCCTTCCTGCTCGATCGGGTTCTGGGTCGCCAGCACCATGAACAGGTCGGGCATCGGGTGCGATTTGCCGGCCACCGTGATCTGGCGTTCCTCCATTGCTTCGAGCAGGGCCGACTGCACCTTGGCCGGTGCACGATTGATTTCGTCCGCGAGGATGACGTTGCCGAAGATCGGCCCCGGCTGGAACTGGAAAATATTCTTGCCGTCCTGCTGATGCAGCACCTCGGTGCCGGTGATGTCGGCAGGCAGCAGATCGGGCGTGAACTGGATGCGACGCATCTGTGCGTCGAGACTGCTCGCCAGGCTTTTGACCGCGCGGGTCTTGGCGAGACCGGGCAGCGATTCGAGCAGCAGATGACCATCGGCGAGCACGCCGATGATCATGCTGCGGATGAGATCCTGCTGACCGAGGATGGACGCCTCGACCAGCTTCTGCAGTTCGGCGATGGCGGCGCGGGAGGTGGATGGCATTGAATGATCCGGTGATGAAGTGATGAAGTGATGAGTGATGAAGCAAGAAAACGACAGGTGCCTTTCCTTCTTGCCAGATCACCCGATCACTCGATCACCTGATCACTTCCCACGGATAGATCACCTTCCATTCCTTCTGCATGTCCACCACCGTCCAGCCTTTCTGCTTCGCTTCATCCCATGCTTTATCGAGCGTGCCGATGTGTGACTTGCGGTCATACGCCCATTCACGCTTCTTGTCGGTGTGATGGACGATGCCCATGAAGCGCGCACCCGATCCGGCCGCAGTCCATTGCAGCATCTGGTGATCGCCGTCGGAGTTGCCGAAGGCCAGGACAGGGACGCGACCGATGAACTTGTTGATGCCGGCCGGCTTGCCTTCCTTGTCGTCGATGAAGTCGATCTCCGCGAGCTTGATCAGGACCGGCTTGCCGTCGCGGATCTCGTATTTCGCCTTGCCGCTCGAGCCGATGATCTGTTCCGGCGGAATGCCGTAGACCTTCGACGCCCATGGCCGCATGAATTCGATGCCGCCGCCGGAAACGATGTAGGTCTTGAAGTCGTTCGCGCGCAGGTAGCTCAGGACTTCCAGCATGGGCTGGAACACCAGTTCGTTGTACGGGCGTTTGAAGCGTGGATGACGCGCGGTGGCAATCCAGTCCGTGACGGTCTTGCTGAACTCGTCCGTGGTCATTCCTGCATGCGTGGCCGCCATCAACTGCAGCAGGCCCTTCTCGCCGGACGCCATCACGGCCTTGGTGTCGCCTTCCAGCACTCCCTGATACGGCTGCGTCGTTTTCCATTCAGGATGCTGCGGAGCCAGCGCCTTGATCCGGTCCAGGACAAACAGGAACTGGAAGTAGAGCGGCTGCTCCGACCAGAGCGTACCGTCGTTGTCGAACACGGCGATGCGGTCTTCGACGGCGATGAATTTCGCCGATCCCGCCGTCGTCGTTTCCGTAACGAACTGGATGATGGCGCGCTTGGATGCGCCGTCGTTCCAGGAGGGCAACGGATCGGGTGCGGCTGCGTGAACGACAGCGGCAGCCAGGGCGCTCATCACCAGAATCAGAGCGCGCAATGTACTCGGGGTCCGCATCGAGATCTCCGTGTGGAGGGTGGATATGGCAGGCAAGTTATCCGACCGGACAATGCGCAGCCATCCGTGAAAGGGGAAGCGATGCTGTCACCCGACGAATCACGGCCGGATTTGCCCTCTCTACGGACTGCCAACGTCGCGAAGCACCGGCAGACTCGACGACGACACCGGCCTCATCCAAGGCCAGACATCACCAGCGTCCGGAGATTTATTCATGAAACTGACTTCCCGCCTGGCGACGTGGCTTGCGCCGCCCCTGATCGGCTTGTTGTCCCTGACCGGTATGGCCGCCACGGCTCTCGCACAGTCGAAGCCGAACATCCTCGTAATCTTCGGCGACGACATCGGCATTCCCCAGGTCAGCGCCTATACGCAGGGCCTGATGGGATATCGGACGCCGAACATCGACCGGATCGCCCGCGAGGGCGCCATCTTCACGGATTCGTATTCGCAGAACAGCTGCACGGCCGGCCGTGCCTCCTTCATTCTCGGCATGGAGCCGTTCCGCACCGGGTTGCTGACGATCGGCATGCCCGGCGACCCGCACGGCATTCCGGACTGGGCCCCGACCATCGCCGATGTCATGAAGGTCCAGGGCTACACCACGGGACAATTCGGCAAGAACCATCTCGGCGATCAGGACAAGCACCTGCCGACGAATCACGGCTTCGATGAGTTCTTCGGCAACCTGTATCACCTGAACGCCGAGGAAGAGCCCGAAGGCTATTTCTATCCGAAGGATCCGGAGTTCCGGAAGAAGTTCGGACCTCGCGGCGTGATCCATTCGTTTGCCGATGGTCGCATCGAGGATACCGGTCCGCTGAACACGGCGCGCATGCCGACGGTCGACGAGGAGTTTCTCGGCGCGGCCAAGAATTTCATCAACCGTGCAAATCAGGACAAGAAACCCTTCTTCGTCTGGTTCAACACGACGCGCATGCATGTGTTCACGCACCTGAAGAAGGAATCGCTGGGCAAGACCGGCAAGGGTATCCATGCCGACGGCATGGTGGAGCACGATGGACATGTGGGCGAACTGCTCAAGCAGCTCGACGATCTGGGCATCGCCGACAACACCATCGTCCTGTACACCACCGACAACGGCGCCGAACTCGCGCTGTGGCCGGACGGTGCAATGACCATGTTCCATGGCGAGAAGGGCACGACCTGGGAGGGCGGCTTCCGCAACCCGATGATGATTCGCTGGCCGGGCGTCATCAAACCCGGCACGGTCTACAACGACATCATTTCGTTGATGGACTGGATGCCGACGCTGGCGGCAGCGGCTGGCGAACCCGACATCAAGGGCAAGATGACCAAGGGATACAAATCCGGCAGCAAGAACTTCAAGGTCCATCTGGATGGCTACAACTTCATGCCCTATTTCCAGGGGAAGGAACCCAAGGGTCCGCGCGAATCGATGTTCTATTTCGATCAGGGCGGCAATCTGAATGCAGTGCGCTGGAACGACTGGAAGGTCAGCTTTGCCATCGCGGAGGGCGGCAATATCGCGACGTCGACCCGCAGTACGCCTGCCTGGTCATTGATTACCAATCTGCGCATGGATCCTTACGAACGTGCCGCGGAGGAAGGCGGTGAATACTGGAAGTGGTATGCGCAGCAGATGTGGCTGCTGGTTCCAGTTCAGCAGCAGATCAAGGGCTTCTTCTCGGACTTCAATGACTACCCGTATCAGACGGGTTCGTCGCTGAATGCCAGCGGCATCGGCTATGGATTGCTGCGGCAGCAGGATGCAATGAAGCGGCTCAAGGAACTTGAAGGTCTGCAGCCACGCTGAGACAAGGGTATTCGGCGCACCGGATCGATCTTGTCCGGTGCGCCGTTTCCAGCAGGGGGCGGTTCCTATTTCGACGGTTCGACGCTCACCGCAAGCGCCTGCGTATAAGTGATGTCGACCTGATCTCCCTTCTTCAGGTCGGCAATGAATTTCTGCGCTTCCGGCTTCTTCACCGCGACGGTGTGGGTCTGATCGTCCTTCTTGAACGTGACCGTGTTCGCCTTGCGGTCGACGGATTCGATCACGACGGTGGAGTTCACGGTCTCGCCCACCAGTCCGCCGGGTCTCGCACCGTCCGGCGACCTTGCTGCGAGCTGACGCTCTGCGACGTTGGTCGGTGCTGGGTCGCCTTTCTGGCGAATCTGTGCGGCCAGACCTTCGTAGTAACGCACGACGACTTTGTCGCCCGTTTTGACCTGCGCGAGATTGCGAACGTCGGGAGCGACCTGCACGGTGTCGGTTGCACCACTGTCGGCGCGCAGCGTGATCAGGCGTTTCTCCTGATCTATGGAGACGACCGTGGCGGACATCGTCGCGGTGTCTTCGACTTTCAGCGCCTCGGGCGAGGCGTACGCCGCCGTGGCGAGCACGGCCGCGAGCAGAATAAGGGGCTTCATGGCGACTCCTGTTGATACGCGGGATGATCGGCGGACGGATGTTGCGCTGGCCGATCTGGAAACGCAGTACGTAGGAAAAGCAGGACCCTGCCGACTCGCGGTCCGGCTGCCCCAAGTACGGACTCACAGGAACCTCTCGATGAGGGAGGATCGGTCTACACGCATCCGTGTCGGCGCGCGCGGGCGCTTCTGAACTTTCAAACGAGGGGTTTATGAAAACAGATCGGCTCCGCAAGTGGGTTACGGTCATGAGTCTCGCCATGCTGTCGAGTACCGCACTGGCCCAGGGCTCGAAACCCAACATCCTCGTCATCTTCGGCGATGACGTCGGTCAGGCGAACATCAGCGCGTACACGCACGGTCTGGTCGGCTACAAGACGCCGAACATCGACCGCATCGCGAAGGAGGGCATGATGTTCACCGACTATTACGCGGAGAACAGCTGCACGGCCGGGCGATCGACATTCATCACCGGTCAGAGCACGTTCCGGACGGGTCTGTCCAAGGTCGGACTGCCAGGTGCGCCGGTCGGCCTGCAGGATCGCGACATCACCATCGCCCAGGCGCTGAAGGCGCAGGGCTATGCCACCGCGCAGTTCGGCAAGAACCATCTGGGCGATCAGGACAGATTCCTGCCCACGAACCACGGCTTCGATGAGTTCTTCGGCAATCTGTATCACCTGAATGCCGAAGAAGAACCGGAGCGCCCCTACTGGCCGAAGGACAATCCGGACTTTCTCAAGTTCTACAATCCCAGAGGTGTCATCCATTCGTTGGCCGACGGCAAGATCGAAGACACCGGCGCGCTGACCCGCAAGCGCATGGAGACGATCGACGACGAAACGACCAGTGCTGCGATCGGATACCTGAACAAGCAGGCACAGGCGCAGAAGCCGTTCTTTCTCTGGATGAACTTCACACGCATGCACGTCTTCACGCACGTGCGTCCGGAATATCGCGGCAAGGCCGGGCTGGGCATGGGCCACGAGTACGCCGATGGCATGTGGGAAATGGACCAGAACGTCGGCAAGATCCTCAAGGCCGTGGACGATGCGGGAATCGCCAACAACACCATCGTTGTCTTCACCACCGACAACGGCCCCAATTTCTTCAGCTGGCCGGATGCGGCCAATACGCCGTTCCGCAGCGAGAAGGATTCCAACTGGGAAGGCGCTTTTCGCGTTCCGGCCATGATCCGCTGGCCAGGGAAGGTCAAACCCGGCTCGATTTCCAACGGGATGATGTCGGGTCTCGACTGGTTCCCGACGCTGCTGGCCGCCGCCGGCGATGCGAACGTCAAGGATCGCCTGCTGAAGGGCTCGGGCTTCAGCGGCAAGAACTTCAAGGTCCATCTGGATGGCTACAACCAGTTGCCCATGATCACGGGCCAGACGGAGAAGAGCGCACGCAACGAATTCTACTATTTCGACGACGATGCAAATCTGGTGGCCATGCGTTACGACTCGTACACCCCGGGCGCCACCACCCCCGATGCATGGAAGATCGTGTTCTGCGAGCAGCGTGCGCAGGGATCATTGCAGATATGGAAGGAGCCATTCACCTGCCTGCGAGCGCCGAACATGTACAACCTGCGCATGGATCCATACGAGCGCGCATCCGTCGGACCGACGAGCGGGTACCAGGCAATGATGACGGACAACGTGTATGTCCCGATCGACGCACAGCGCCGAGCCGCTGCCTTCTTGCAGACATTCATCGACTATCCGCCTAGCCAGATCCCGGCGAGCTTCACCATCGACCAGATCGAAGCCGACGTGAAACGGCAGGTGATGGAGAAGATGAAAAAGTAACGAGCCTTTGACCTCCATACAGCTGCCCGTCGATTCGCGAGAATCGACGGGTAGCTGTCGTTTTGGGGCGAGAATCTGCTTGTCGCTGGAACGTTCTCGCGACATCCTGCCGTCTTCCGACAGAAGGCCGTTGTTCAGTGACGCGAAAATCTCACGCACCGCAGAGTGCGGCTCCAACGTTCATTCCCTCGCTGCTGCTGTTTCTCTCCGGCGCCGCCGCGCTGATCTATCAGCTGCTGTGGATCAAGCAGCTGTCCCTGATCGTCGGTGTCGACGTCTATGCGATCACGATTGCGATCAGTGCGTTCTTCGCCGGGCTCGCCGTCGGCAGCGCCGTATTCGGACGAGTGGCCGACCGATCGACACGACCATTGCTGCTTTACGTTGCGCTCGAAGTCGGAATCGCCATCCTTGGCATTGCCGCGACGCAGTCGCTGGCGCACTCCGCGGAGTTGTTCGCGCGACTCGAGAGTACGTTGGGTCCGTTCGCCTGGCTGATGCCATTCCTGCAGGTCGGTGTGCCTGCCATCCTGATGGGCGGCACGGTACCAGTCATCGTGCGTGCCGTTGCATCGAACAGGGAGCAACTCGCCCGGGTCGCGGGCCGGCTCTACAGTGCCAACACCGCAGGCGCGATCATCGGTGCGTTGTTACCGGCATTTGTTCTGTTGCCAGCATTGGGCGTGCGCAATTCCGCATTCGTCGCGGCTGCATTGAACCTGTTGTCTGCCGGCGGAGCGGCGATCGCTGCGACGACGGTCGCGCAGCGGGCGGTTCCGCAGGCGGAGCAGGGCGCACTCACCCACCGCACGCCCGAGGCGCGCCTTGCACTGATTCTCTACGCCGTCTCGGGCGGTATTGCGCTTGGTTATGAAGTGATCTGGTCGCAGGTCGTCGTGCAGTGGACCAGCACGCGCACCTTTGCATTCTCCATCATGCTGGCGACCTATCTGTTCGGCTGGGCACTCGGCAGCCGGCTGTACTCGCGGCGAGCTGCGCGGTGCGGCAATCCCTGGGGAGAATTCGGCCTGCTGATTGCGATGGCCGGCGTCGTGGCGCTGTTTGCCGTATTTGCGATCGGTCCCTGGCTGCAGGGCGCCCAGGTCGACGGCGCGACGCTTGCGTTCGGCATGACACGCAACGAATCCGTAGCGATGGCGATGCGCTTTGCCACCGCAACGATCTGGGTCGTGCTGCTGCCGACGATCCTGCTCGGCGCAGCCTTTCCGGTCGCCATGAGAATCATTGCGGAGGCCGATCGTGCCGGGGCCGACACGGGCTCGGTCATTGCATGGAATACGCTCGGCGGCATTGCCGGGACTGCACTGGCGGGTTTCTTACTCGTGCCGCACTTCGGCCTCGAGCGCAGCCTTGCCTTCATGGCCATTGCGGCGTGTGTAATCGGTGTCGTCGCGGTGATGCGAGCTGCAGGAGGAGGGCACGTCGCTCGCTGGGCGACGTTTGCCTGTGGCGTACTGGCGGTCGCTGGTGCGGTCATCGTCAGACCGGACCACCTTGCGCAGATGCTGGCCGAGTTCCGTCGCGGCGTTCTGGTCTTCTACCAGCCCGGCGCTGGCGGCACGGTGGCCGTCATCGAGCAGAAGACCGGGAAAGGAACATTCCATCGCTTGTACGTCGATGGCGTATCGAATTCCGGCGACTCCATGACGTCGCTGCGTTACATGCGCCTGCAGGCACTGCTGCCCCTGATCATCCACAACGGTGAACCCCGCTCCTCGCTGGTGATCGGCATGGGTACGGGCATCACCGCCGGCAGTCTGCTGAGTTATCCGGGCCTCGATCGGCGCGTGGTTGCGGAACTGTTGCCGGAGGTCGTCGAGGCCACGGCACTGTTCAATGGCAATCAATCCGTGGCGAGCGATCCGCGTGTCGACATTCGTGTGCGCGATGGACGGCGCGAACTGCTGCGCCATGACGATCGCTATGACCTGATCACGCTCGAACCGCCACCGCCCTCCGCATCGGGGGTGGTGAATCTGTACTCCACGGACTTCTATCGACTGGCGTCGCGCCGTCTCAACGGACAAGGTCTGCTTGCTCAGTGGCTGCCATTGCCTACGCAGGTCGACGCGGACACGAGATCGCTGGTGCGCAGCTTTCTGGACGTGTTCCCGCACGCAACGCTGTGGACCACGGAGATGCACGAAATGCTGCTGATCGGTTCGCACGATCCGATCGGACTCGACGCGGTGCGCATTGCCAGGCGCTTCGACCAGCCAACTGTCGCAACGGCGCTGCGTGAAGTCGGAGTCGACTCGCCACAAGCGTTGCTCGGGACCTGGGTGACCGACCGTGCAGGCCTGGAAGCGTACGCGGGCAATGCGAAACCGGTAACCGACGACGATCCGCGCATCGAGTACGGACCGTGGGTGTTGCCCAGCGAGATCACCCGGGTTCTGCCGCAGCTGCTGGCATTGCAGACCGATCCGCCGCTGGCGGGTGCGGACGAGCAGTTCATGGCGCAGACAAAGGTGGAGCGCGACCGCCTGCATCGGTTCTATTCGGCCGGCCTGTACGCGTATCGGGGGGAACGGGAGCGCTGGGCTCAGGCGCTCAGGTCAGTGGTGACCGAGGATCCTCGCAATACCTACTATCGCTGGATTGTGCGCGGCGAATAGCGTTCACAGGGTGTAGCCGGGTCCGCCCTTTATGCGTATACCCGCCCGGACGGTCAGCAGCCATATTTGCCGTCAGATCATGAGCGGGGTGGTCCGGCGGTCGGACGCTCATCCATAAAGCAACCGGTATCGGAGGAGAGAGCGACATGCGTATTGCGAAGTTGGTTTGTGTCACGGCAATGGTTGGGGCGGTCGCCAGTTTCACGGGCTGTGCGAGCGGCCCGACGATTCGCGCCGACGCCGATCCGAGCGTCAATCTGTCGAGCTACAAGACCTTCGGTTTTTACGAGAAGGTATCGACTGACAAGAGCGCCTATACCACGCTGGTCAGTACGCGACTCAAGGAAGCCACGCGCACTGAACTGACGAAGCGCGGCTATACCTTTACAGAGACGAATCCGCAGCTGCTCGCCAACTTCAATCTGAACATCGAGAACCGCCAGGATGTGCAGAGCACGCCGTCCGCCGGTGTTGGTGTCGGCATGGGCGGCTACTACGGCTACCGCGCCGGCATGTATGGCGTGTGGGGCGGCTATCCGCAGGACATCGAGACGGTTCACTACCAGGTCGGAACGCTGGCCATCGATCTGGTGGATGCCACGAAGAAGCAGCTCGTATGGCAGGGGACAGCGGAAGGTCGCATCAACAAGAAAGCGGTTGAAAATCCGGGCCCGGCCATCGACTCCGTCGTCAGCGAGATCTTCGCGAAGTACCCCGTACCGGCACCGGGTGCACCGGCGAACTGAGCATGGACTGAACGATGCGGGACTCCGCACTGAAGGCCAGGAATCTCCTGGCCTGCCGACTGACGCTGGCGATGTGCCTGCTGTCGGCTCCGGCGCTTGCCCGGGAAAAGGTCGATGTCATCTACCTGGTCAATGGCGATCGCGTGACGGGTGAGATCATCTCCCTCGAGTATGGACAGCTCAGCATCAAGACCGATTCCATGGGCACCGTGCTCGTCGAGTGGCCCGATGTGACGTCGGTCGACAGCAAGCAGAGCTTCATCCTCGAAGACCTCTCCGGCGGTCGGTACTACGGCACCTTGACCACCGATACCCAGGCAAAATCAGTGCAGGTGCTCGAGCAGGGCCAGCCGGATCCGCATCGGATCGCACTGCTGCAGGTGACGAGACTCTCGCCGGGCGAGGCGACTTTCTGGAGCCGGATGCAAGGATCGTTCTCGGTGGGCTTCGACTACACCAAGTCGAGCGACATCACGACGAGCAGCGCCGCCATGGATCTTTCGTATCGTGCGCCTGCGTTTGCGTGGACCTTCAGTGCGGACATGAACGCAACCAAGGATCCGGTGCAGGGCACGCTGCAGAGAGATTCGATCAGCTACAACTATCAATGGCTGCGTCCGAACAAACGCTTCTGGGCGGGCCTGAGCTCGCTGGAACGCAACGAGGAAACCGGCATCGATGCGCGTCTCACCCTCGGCGGCGGTTTGGGGAAATACTTCGTTCAGACACCACGCAGCGAATTGTCGGGGATCCTGGGTGTGGCATTCACCCAGGAATGGTCGACCGGCACGGAAGACAGCCAGAGCAGCATGGAAGGGTTGATTGGCGGCTCGTGGCGTATTTTCAAGTTCAATACACCGAAGGTGAGCCTGAACATGTCGGCGCTCGTTTATCCCGGTATCACGGAGTCCGGTCGCTACCGCACGAGTCTGAATCTGTCGCTGCGTCGGGAAATCATTTCCGATTTCTATCTGGATCTGTCTCTTTACCAGTCTTACGACAGTGATCCACCGGATGTGACCGCCGAGAAGGACGACTACGGAATCACGACTTCTCTGGGGTACTCCTTCTATTAGAGATCCTTTCAGAAGCTCCATCCGCTGCCCGTCTGCAGATAGAACGTCCATTCCTCCGGTCCCTTCGCGATGTCGATGCCGACCTGCATTCCGAGCATTCGTGCGATGAGATAACGGGCACCCACGCCGCCGGCCCAACGCGCATCCTCGTTGTCCAGCTTGCTGAATGAGTCTGCAGCACTGCCGACGCCAGCGAATGCCACCGCGAACCAGCGGCCGTCGATGTCGTACCGCGTTTCGATTTCCGTCGTCAGCACCGCATCGCCCTGGTAGCGCCCCTTCTGAATGCCGCGCTGATTGATGGAGGGCAGGGCATAGAAGGGCACATCGCCGGACGTGAAGTTCGTATCCAGCCGCACCCCGAGGACCCACTTCGGATCCGGATTGAAGTACCAGCGATTCTTGCCGTCGACTTCCGTGTAGTCGAAGTCATTGACGAACGAGCCCCAGTGCTCGCGTACATACCATTCCGATTGCAGACCGCGAGTTGGCGTGAAGATGTTGTCGCGACCGTCGTATTGAAACACGAGACCCGCGCCGAAGTTCTCCACGGTACCTTGCAGGTTGTCGAAGATCGGCTGCGGGCTGGACGTCTCGAGACTGGTGTCAGCATCGAGATAGATGAGTTGCGGACCGATCCAGAGATCGTTCTTGCCGATCCGCCAGACCAATTGCTGAAACGTCGCCCAGCCCTTCATGTTGTAGCCGACGCCGTCACTGAGCCGCGGATAGTCCGCGCCACCGTAGAACGTCAGATTGATATCCATCGCGGCAACGCCACCCGCATAACGCAGCGTGTTGTTACGCCAGATGCCGAGATGACCCAGTCCGCCCAGCTTGGTGCCGTTCTCGGTCGCCGCAGCCATCACTGCGGTAATGCTCGGCGGTGTCATCTGCGGCTTTTCGCCGGGCGCTGACGGTGCCGGCGTCGCGTCCTTGTTGCGATGAAAGAATGCCAATGCAAGCCCGCCGCCATAACCGATCGCAGGCTCGGTGATGATGATGGGCACCGGCAGGAAGCCACGATGATCGAGCAGCCAGCGGCTGGCATCCAGGCGACCGTCCTGGGGATCCTTCATAAGCTCGCGCCAACTCTCATCGGCAGATGCCGTGGAATGAGCAAGTGCAGCGATCAGGAGCAACCAGATGTATCGGACAGGACTCGTTGTGGGGTTCGTCATTGTCAAAGAGTGACGACTTGAAGAACGCGGGTCGATCCGTGCTGGGGGCAAGGGCGCCGGATCTGGCATCTACTGATATACGCATAATGTATATTATGACAAATAATGATACATATATAAGGATTGCCAGTCACAACACCGGACTAGGATTCCAGCCGTCCCGCGCCCGCGGCGACAAGAAGCTCGTCGAGTTGCTCGAACTGCTCGGTAAATCCCTGTGTACTTTCGGAGGCGATGGCGGCGTCGAGCGCATCCTTCGAGGGATAGAGGTCGTGCACGACGACCCGTGTCTTGCCGCCACTCTCTTCGAAGGTCACCGTGGTAATGGCGCCGTCGGGGCTCTCGTCATTGCTCCAGGAGAGGCGCGAATGTGGTGTCACCTCGAGGTACTTGCCGAAGAACGCCATGGGTTCCGGATTCGCGGCGAACACCAGTCGGTACCCGCCTCCGACGCGAACATCCATCTCGCAGGAAAGAAGGGTCAGGTCAATTGATTTCGGCACCCACCAACGTTTGAACAGCTCGGGCTGGGTCCACGCTTCGAATACGATGCGTGCCGGGCCATTGAAGGTTCGCGTGACCACGAGCTCACGCTCGGACTTTCGCTCGGTCGTCGTGTAGTTCTTCATGGGGTCAGCTCACTTTCTCTTCCTGCGTCTATCGGCCTTTTCCCGCCGTTTCAGTTCCTCAACAACCTTGTCCAGCTCGTCGAAGCGTGCAGCCCAGAGCTGGCGGTACCGCTCGATCCATGCCGCCTCCTCTTCCAGTTGGCGCGGCCCGAGCTTGCAGGTCCGCACGCGGCCGACCTTCTCCGTGGTGACGAGTCCCGCCTGCTCCAGGACGCCGACATGCTTCTTCATGCCCGTAAGGGTCATGTGGAATTTCTCGGCAAGATCTGTGATCGAGGCGTCCGCCCGCCCAAGCTGCTCCAGAACGCCGCGTCGTGTAGCGTCCGAGAGCGCGGCGAATGAGGCATCAAAGCGGCTCGCGATATACTGAACCATATGGCTCAGTATGTAACACACGAGTTGGCGGGCATGCAAGGCGGTCGAGCGCGTGTGATATCGCCCGGCCATCGGTCGCTGCAACGGTGCGAATCATGTTCACAGGTGAATCCTCATGGCGGTCGGGTAACGGACAAATGTGACTGAGCCGGGTCAGCTCTGATCGATCTCGTAACCCTCGTTGCGAACGAACGAGGATCTCGACAGCAGCACCCTCAAAGCGATGCAGCTGCCCGATTGCCGAGGATCTCCATCCGCACGACCTTCACGCCGCCATCGGCGAGTTCAGGCAGCTTCGCGAACCACGTCTGCACATGAGGCGTGGCGTTGTGTGCTTCGAAATCCGCCTGGCTGGCGAAAATCTCGTAGAAGACGAAATGTCCCGGCGCCTCGCGATCCTCGTGCAGAAAATAGAGAAGGTTGTTGGGCTCGGCGCGTACCTGCGCCACCAACCCGAGTGTGGCCTCGCGCAGTTCGCGTTCCTTGCCGGGTTTGGCACGGACTTCGGCGACGACCGCATAAGCACCGTCGGGGATTTCGTCGTAGCGAATACCGCTGGATTTCTGCGTCATCGCCAGTGCTCCGCCGCCGACAATGAGCGCAAACAGCATCAACAGGGCCGGAAATGGGCGATGCATCGCGTATCTCCTGAGTGTTGTCATGGTGAGAAATGGCTATTGATGGTCATGGCGACTGTTCTGCAACCAGTTGCCATGAAAGCCGGGTGGCACGATGTGCGGTATGCGGACGCTGGCCTGGGGAGCACCTTCGAAGTTGCGTGCGTCGAGGATGACCAGGTCAGTCGTCTTCGCCTTGGCGTCGATGACGAAGCCGACGAGCCAGCCTTCGTCCTCCTCCGCTCTCGCGTGCGCGGGCACGAACATGAACTCGCAGGGATGACGGTGCGGCCCGAAGTCATGCATCTGCCGCGTGCCGTCCTTCAGGTCGTGTTTGAACAGGCCCGATCCCAGGAACCAGCCGGTCATGGCCATCGTGTAGGCGTAGCGATAGGGCTGACCCAGGCGACGTTCATCCGGGCGCGGAAATTCCTGCGGGGTCGGATCGATCGTGATGCGCTCGACCTTCCGCGTTGCCGGATCGACGATCCACCGTTCCAGACCGGTGCGTTGCGAATCCGGTCCGGCCTTGATCCTGGAAAACATCCGGTCGTGGACGATGACATCCAGAATGACGGTGCCATCCGCAGCGTCGTAGCTGTTGACGGCGTGGAAGACATAGCAGGGATCAATCGGGCACCAGATGATGTCTCCGGCCTCCCCTTCCCGCGGCAACAGTCCGACGCGTGCCGGATGCGATTGCCGCCAGCGATAAGGAAACGTGTGACGTGTGATCGCCGCCCACAGCGAGAAGGTGACGGGCAGGTCGAGAACGATCGCGAAGCGCTGCGTAAAGGCGGAGTCGTGGATCATCGGACCGTGTTTGATCGGAATGTTCACCTCGCGACGGACTTTCCCGTCGGGCGTGACGACCACATAGCGAATCGCACCTCTGCGGCTGACGTCGTAGCAGATGCCGTGCATCTCGCCGGTGAGCGGATCGACATGCGGGTGGGCGGTGAAGCTGCCATGCAGCGTCCCACCGAAATCGGTGTAGCGCAGCGTCTCGAGCGTCTCGCCGATCTCCACCGGCGTGCTGCCCGCTTCGACCAGCCCAAGTGTCTTGCCGCCGAAGTGGACGACATTGGTATTGACGGTGTCGAACGCGTTGCGCGGTCCCTCGACTCGTGCCTCACCCAGTGCCTTGCTCACCGCGGTAGAGCGGATCCAGCGATTGCGATACCAGCGTGCGCGACCGTTCTCGATCCTGATGCCGTGGATCATGCCATCGCCAGCGAACCAGTGATATTTCGTCGGATTGGGCGTTCTTGGGTTCGGTCCCATGCGCAAATAGCGTCCGTCGAATGCTGGAGGAATCGAACCGGTGACGGGCAGATCCTCGATCGTCAGTTCCTCCCGCATTGGCGTATGAACACCGGTCAGGTAGGGATTCGAATGATCGGTGAGAGTTGCGCCCGTGATTTCGGAGGTGGGCCGCACTGATTCCCCTCGTGTCACGGCGTTCATTCAGCCACCATTTGCCGGCGTGCCTGCAGTGCGCTGTCGAATGTTTTCTTCACCGGTCCCAGCGCCTGGACGAACTCCAGCTGTTCGCCTTCAGAACCTTTGCAATAGATCAGTCTCCAGCCATTCGACTTGCCTTCGGTGATGCCGTTGCTGTTCGCATCCAGCGGCGCAGCCAGTCGCTCCTTCTCCGACAGAGCGGTGATCACGCGATTGGCCCTGACCTGCGTCATGCCACGCCGTGCTGACTCGGCCTCGAGATCGGCGATGAACCGGTTGAAGTCGACGTCGTCACGAATGTGGAAGCAGATGTGCATCATTCGCGGGAAAGCCGGGCTCATGTGGTCGAGCGGTTCCGCAAAGGCAGCGCCGCTGCCGGAAGGCTGCTCGGCGTCGCGATATTGCAGAAGCTCGATCACCACGTTGTCGAACTGGATGAAGCGCACGTCGAGCCGCTGCGTCCCACCTCGCAGGTCCGGAACGCCCAGCGTGCGCGGATTGACCTTGCGCACGCGCGCCTCGATCTCCTGATCGGTCAGCAGCGTGTTGTGAATACGTTCGCCCTGAAAATCTCCATCGCGCATTACCTCCGTTCCGCCAAGCACCTCGGTATAGAACGTGAATGCACGATCCATGTTCTGCACGGTCAGCCCGAAGTGCTGCACGCCCTGCAGTCGCGCGCCGAGTGGCATGCTGTTGCGGGGCGCAGCACTCGCGGCCGCGACGGCAGGTGCCAGCACTCCACTCGCTACTGCGAGTGCAGCGCCTTGAAGAAGTCGGCGTCGCTGAGCATCTGTCTCGTCATTGTGTTGGTCGTCGCTCATGTTCTCTCTCCTGCAAGCATGGCCGATGGTCAGTGAAGCTAGTTCTTTCTCCACAGGCGGATTGTCGCGATCGACGCCTGCGTGTATCCGGGCGGGTCCGAGTCGCCACCAAAGCGGGCACCGCTGGTGATGGTGTTCGTCGTCAGCAGCCCGCCGATGAATGGTGCGGGCAGATCGCTCAGAATGAGATGACAGCGCACGGGAAACAGGCCGGTCTCGGGAAAATCCGTCATGAGTGCCAGGCACTCGCCGGTGCCACGGAAAGAGATCGCACCCAACTGGATCTCTGCGTAGAAATTCTGGCGTGCTCGATCCTGCGTAGGACCGAAGCAGGCACGCAGTTCTGCGACACGCCGCTGCTTTGCGTCGACTACCTTTCCGCTCTCGGTCTTCGCATGAACACTCCAGAACGAGAAAGAGCGCTCGGCATCCGTCGGGAAGGGTTCAAACCCAGCCTTGGATGACGTGCACCAGTTTGCGACGGGCGTTTGCTGTTCGCGGATGCTGCGCAGAACATAGATATCTTCCAGAGCAGAGCCGGACGTCGAGACGCTTCCAGCGGACGCCGCGCAAGCGGATATCAGAAGCGCAGTTCCGGCGATCGATGTCACGGCGACGAGAAGATGAATCGCGTCTTGCATCATCGCGGCACCCAACCCATTGCGGGCGCGTGCAGGCTATGGATATAGAGACGGTTCGCCGTCTCAGTGACGCCCGTCGTTTCAGGATAGGCGCCGCTGGGGTCCTGCAGATCCTCGGTGACCTGGCCGTTCTCATCGAAGGCAAAGACGTGTCCGTACGGCTCGCCCACTGGCAATAGCGAGCGCGGCAGCCGCAGCAACACCTTTCGCATGAAGGGCTTCTGCGACAGTCCGTCCGCGGCGGGGTTGCGCGGCCTGAAGAGCCCTACCCAGATGCGACCGTCGCGTCCTCGCATCAGATTGTCGGGATAGCCCGGCAGATTATCGAGCAGCACCCTCGCCTGCCCCGAGCCGCTTTGCACATCGAGATCACGCGCGCGGTTGTCGATCTTCCAGATGCGGTAACGGCCGGTCTCGGAAACGAACAGCGTCCGGCCGTCGGATGACAGAGCGATGCCGTTGGCGAACGAAAATCCACGCGCCACAACGTACGTGCTCGCGGTCGTCGGATCATGGGCGAGCACACGACCGGACGCAGCCTGCTCCAGAATGTCGAGCACGCTCGCTTCGTAGGTGCCGCCCCATTCCGCGGGGGCGAAGCGCGTGGACGCGTCGGTGAAATAGATCATTCCGTCCGGTGCCACGACAATGGAATTGGCGTAACGAACCCTGTCATCGGCACTCACGCGATCAGTCAGCAGGCTCACGCGCCCATCGGCGGTAATCATGAGCAGCCCCTTCATGGCGTCGGCGGCGATCATGCGTCCCCGGGCATCGAAGTCGAATCCGAGCACTCGCCCCTGCGTGTTCGCGAAGACTTCCTGATGCGTGCCGTCGGAATCCATGCGCAACAGGTTGCCGCTCGTCATCGCGGCGTAGAGCTTGCCGTCCGGTCCGATGGCGATGTGTTCGGGTCCGAATTCATCGCCGATGTCGATCGTCCGCAGACCGGCAAGGCGCGAGTTCGGCGCATGAGCGCCGCTGTAGCCCGGCGGTGCGGGAGCGAGCCATGACACAGGCTCTGCGGGAACGGGCCAGAAGCAGAGATAGACAACGACTCCCGCCAACACGAGTCCCACCACGCACGCGAGTCTTCGAAGGGTCGATGCGCTCACTTGATGTTTCCTGTCGTCGTCGGCACATCATGGATGCCTGAGGTGGTTGAGTTCCGAGCGGTCACAACCGTCCATCACCGGGTAGCAGCATGCGGCTGCCGGCTTCTCTACGCATTCCTCGAAAGGGGATAACCGTTACTCCTCGAAAGGGGGCATCCGGCTGTCGACTCGCCTGATATCCAGAGGTCACTGCTCCAGCGGAGAACGTCATGGCGTCAGCATTCGGGATATCGGACAACGAGGAGTTCATCGAGTCAGATGATCGCCAGCGGTTGTTTGTGCGCTCCTGGCGTCCGGATCACAACGTGCGCGCTGCCCTGGCGATCGTTCATGGTTTCAACTCGCATGGGGGCTATTACGGGAACTTCGCCCGTGCGATGGCTACTCGCGGCATTGCCACCTACGCCGTCGATCTGCGTGGTCGCGGTCAATCTTCGGGTCGGCGCTTCGAGGTCCGGCAGTTCTCCGACTACGTCGACGATGTTCACGCCCTGGTGTCCACCATTCGCGCACGGGAGCCGTCGCAACCAGTGTTCATGCTCGGGCATAGTGCGGGTGGCGTTGTCGCCTGCGAGTACTCCCTTTCCCACCAGCAGAATCTGGCGGGCCTGATCTGTGAGAGCTTCGCGCTTGAAGTACCCGCTCCTGCGGCGGTGCTGCGGATCGTCAGAGCGTTGGCTCTCATCGCGCCGCGAGTGCCTGTACTCACGCTGTCCAACGCGCTGTTTTCACGTGACGTGCGCGTCGTTGCACACATGAACAACGATTCCCTCATCAGGAAGGAGCGCCAGCCGGCCCGAACAGTTGCCGCAATGGTTCGCGCCAGTACGCATCTTCGAACATCCTTTGTGCAGTTCTCGCTGCCCCTGCTCATCCTGCACGGCTCTGCGGATGCCATTACGCTGCCATCCGGCAGCGAGTATTTCCATGAGCACGCGGGCTCGCGCGACAAGACACTGCAGATCTTCGAGGGTTACTATCATGACCTGATCAACGATCATGGCCACGAACATGTCGTCGAGAGGATTCACCAGTGGATCGAGGCACGACTGGGCACAACCGCCCAGCACACGCAGATCGGCATCGCCTACATCAATCCGGAGTCCTGATCCTGCTCCATACGGGCAGCGAAAACATGGATGCCGTTGAGACGTGAGCACCATCCGCATACTCGTTGTGGACGATCACGATCTGCTGCGCGGTGGAGTCGCTGCGCTCGTTGACGGCCAGAGCGACATGCGCCTGGTGGCGGAAGCGTCGACGGGCGAAGAGGCCATCGAGCAGTTCCGCAAGTTGAAGCCGGACGTCACGCTGCTCGACATCCAGATGCCGGGAATGACCGGCATCGACGCGCTGGTGGCAATTCGCAGCGAGTTCCCAAATGCCAGGGTGATCATCCTGACGACGTACGGCGGCGATGTACTGGCGCAACGTGCCCTTGCAGCAGGTGCCTATGCCTACGTGTTGAAGGGATCGGTGCGCAAGGATCTGCTGGATACGATCCGTGCCGTGCACCTCGGACGCAAACGGATCCATGCCGAAGTGGCAAGCATGCTTGCTGCCCATCTCGGCGAAGAGAATCTCTCCAACCGGGAAATCGAAGTCCTGACGCTCGTCGCCGCAGGCAACTCCAACCGGGAAATCGGCGTACGTCTGTCGGTGACCGAGGAAACCGCGAAGGCGCATATGAAACGCATCATTGCCAAACTCGGCGCCAATGACCGGACCCATGCAGTGACACTGGCACTCGCACGCGGGATTCTCCCGGTCGGCAGCGGATCGAACGAGTAGCTCGCACTGATCGAGACGGCCGAGTGCCTGGCTGCCAGTCGCTATCGCGGCTGCTGTCGACGTTCGCGAAGCGGGCGGACATTCTTCGAATAAACACGAGTTGCCGGAATGCTGAGCTCGACCTCGGTTCCCGAGGCGCCCTCGCTGCGGATTTCCAGATTGCCGCCCACCTGTCGCGTCCGCTCGCGCATGCCGTGCAGCCCCCAGTGGCCGTCAGGCCCACGGGCGAGCTGTTTCGGATCGAGCCCGACGCCGTCATCGCGGACCCGCAACGAAAAACGTTCCACTCGCCAACTGACTTCCACTTCCACAACCGTGGCGCGAGCGTGCAAAACAGCGTTGCGGAATGCCTCGCGCGCAACTTGCAGAACCTGGTCACGGACGAGAGGAATCATCGCCCGCGGTTCTCCTTCGACACTGATGCGGCAACTGGGAGCGTCCGCGCGGGTCAGCATTGGCATGCCCTGCGCCATCGCGCGCAAGGCAGTTTCCAGATCTGACTCGCCCGAGCCGAAAGTGCGCAGATCAGTCACCGCGACGCGTGCCTCCTCGACCGTTTCATCTCCACGGTTCAGTGCGTCATCGAGTGCTGCCGCAGCCTCCTGCGGACGCTGCGGCAGCAAGTTGCGAACCGCCTGCAGCCGGAACATCAATCCATGAAAGCCTTGCAGCAGAGAGTCATGCAGTTCGCGGGCGATTCGCGTGCGCTCTGCAACACGTTCATCCAGACGGATTTCGAATTGACGCTTCACCTGCTGCACACGCAACAAGTACGCCAGCCAGGCAAGCCCGAGCAGGAGAATACCGACGGCCACTCGAAAAGGCGCGGTCTGCCACCAGGGTTTCAGGATCGTGAGTTCAAGGCTCGTCGTCGCGGACCAGGGGCCAGCGCTGGTCGCTCCCTGCACCTCGAGTCGATAGTGCCCCGGTGGCAGCGAGTTATACGAGGCGACTCGCCGATCGCTGCCCACGGAATGCCACTGTTCCTCCAGACCCACCAGCCGGAATCGATAGCGATTCGATGCCGCGTTGTCGTAGCTCAATGCCGCGAATCCCGCGGCGAGGGAATTCTGTGCATAGGGCAGCGTCAGCTTCGGCAGTGACGGAAGAACGACGGGTCGGGATTGTGAAGGTCCTTCGGGATAGGGTCGCCCGGCGATCTGCAGGTCTGTGAATTCGACCGTGGGCATGTAACTCACTGCACGCACCTGCTCGGGATCGAACGCCGTGGCCCCCGCGAACCCGGCGAAGTACATTTCGCCGGACTTGCTGCGATGACAGCTCCCCCACCCCGTCATGTCCAGCCCCGGCAGTCCATCGGCGCGGGTGAATTTGCTGATTTCTCTTGTTCGCGGATCGAGCCGCGCGATGCCACTGTTGCTCCCGATCCATATCCCGCCCCGGTCATCCTCGAGGATGCAACTCACCGCATTGCCAGGCAGCCCATCATCGGTACGGTAGTTGCGAATGTGGCCGGTGGCCGGATCGAGTTCATCCAGGCCATTCTGGGTTCCGGCCCAGACAACGCCGCGCCGGTCGACGTGGACTGCATTCACCCTGCCATTGCTTATGCTGCCCGCTGCTCCGGTCGACGGATAGGTGACGAATTCTCCTGTGGAAGGATTGAAGCGCTGCAGGCCGTGTACATCGGTGCCCAGCCACAGCTGGCGTGCCTCGTCCTGCGTCAACGCCAGGTACCTCGGTTCCATGCCGCCAGGCTTGTAGGTCGCGAATTTCCCGCGCTTCTCATCGAAGCGGGACAGGCCTCCCCACGTTGCGAACCAGACGTTCTGCGCCTGCTCGTCGACCAATATGTCGTTGATGACATCGTCCGCGATGCTGTCGGCATCCGCGGGATCGTGCTGGAAACGGCGCACACGGCCCGAGCGATCGACAACAACCAGGCCGGTGCCCACCATTCCGAGCCACACACGCCCGCGGGAATCCTGCGCCATCGAGATCACGTCTGAAGACAGCTTCAGCCGCTCGCGCAGATTTTGACGCTCGCCGGTCTTCTGATCGACACCCAACAACATTCCAACGTAGCTGATCCACAACGAATCCTCATTCACCTCGAGAACGGTATTGACCATCCTCTCGGCGCGCTCGTTTACGTTCGCCGGCCGCGAGGGCAGCTTGCGGAAAGATGGCTTTCGGGCGGAAAAGAGGTTGAGCGGCATGCCATGCAGGGCAACCCAGATGTTGTCCTGCCTGTCCTGGAACAGCGCGACGATGTCGTCACCGCCGGGGCTCTGCGGATCCGCCGGGTTGCTGCGGTAGCGGATGAAGCGCCGACGCTCCTCGTCGAGGCGGAACAAACCCGCACCTCCCGTGCCGAACCACAGACTGCCATCGCGATCCTCCAGCGCGGTGAAGATGCCAAAGCGCCGCAGCGGCTTGCCGGCCGCGTCGATAAAGCTGTGCTTCGTAAGCTTCCCTGTCGATCGATCAAACGTCGCGAGTCCGGTGCCACCAGCGTGGTAGATCCAGAACAACCCGGCGCGGTCCTCGATGAAATTGAGTTCGCGAGTCTCCCGGAGCGGCACACGCATGAGCACACGGCCATTGGTTCGATCGATGGCTTCGAGCCCCGCGGTGGAGGTCACCCACAAAGTACCCCCGCGGTCTTCCTTGGCGAACTTCAGGTCGCTGCTCGCAAGCGAAGCGGGATCTGCTGCATCGTGGCTGAAATGAGCCCTTGCCTTGCCATTCGAATCGAGCCCATAGAGACCCTTGGAAGTACTCAGCCACATCGTCCCCGATCGATCCTCGTAGAACGACTGGATCACCGCGAAATCCCTGTTCGTGCCGGCGTATGCAATCGCAGTGAAGGTTCCCGAGTCCGGATCGAATATGTCCAGCCCCTGGTCGGTGGAGATCCAGAGGCGCCCCGCCCTGTCCTTGTGGAGCGCGCGCACGAATACGCCGCCAAGCTGGTGCTGCAGGCGCGAGTCGGCCGCGAACACCGTGTATCCGTAGCCATCGAACCGATTGAGGCCATTCTGGGTACCGAACCACATGAATCCCTTGTCATCCTGGACAATCTGCCCGACGCGCGACTGGGAAAATTCCTCCGTGTTCGCCACGCGACTGAAAGCGATGTCGTCGCCTTCGATCACGGCAATGGGAAGCGCTTCCGCGATGACGCTGACCGGCGCGACGGTATGATTGACGGCCTCGGCGTAACTAGCCGACGCCCCGAACGTCGCGAGGCCCAGGAGGCAGCACCATTCTTGAAGCCCCGGCATTTCGATCTTCTTGTCAGGCCAAGGCCTTGGTTCGGCGGACTGGACAACTACGGCGATCGTACCGGAGCTACTGAGGGAGCAGATCGGTGTGCACCGGAAGAATTTTGGTGAAAAGGGAGGAAACCGAATCTCGACCCGGCACTAGGAATGCCACGTTCGCACGGGAGGGTAAAGAGCAAGAATGGCGCGGCGTTCGCTACGCCAACCGATCCATCCCGCGGTAATCGGATAGGCCCATGCCACTGTTACCGGAATTTCCTCGGCTATCTGGACATAGGTGCGTCAAAGTTTCTTAACTCATTGTAAGAAAGCACTTTCTTTGAATCGGAATTGTCAATTGCTACACGACAGTAAGTTGATTTTGCGCGCCTCGCGTTACCGGGATTCTGTTGGCCCGACATCCCTCCAGGTTTTTCATGTTTGTCAAACAATCGGCGGCCGCGATTGATTCGTAGTGCTGCTTTCGTCCAACGAGATTGTGATTGCCACAGACAGCGACTGCCTTGTGCGCGCCGCCCGCTGGCCAACCGTCTTCACAGCTCAATGGGTTAGCGCCAGTCGATGGACAGAATTCACGAGGGTTCCTTGCAGGACAGGGGGCCGGTCAGACTCTCTGTTGTAATCCCCGTACGCAACGAAGCCGACAACGTCGCCCTCTTGGCGCGCGAAATTCGCGACGCCCTCGGCGATTCCCGGTCGTTCGAGATCATCTTTGTCGATGATGCAAGCACCGACGACACCGTCGCGAGTATTCAAGCAGTGCGGCGCAAACACGTCCCGCAGATCCGTGTGCTATCTCACACGCAAGGTTGCGGGCAAAGCATCGCCGTGCGTACAGGAGTTCGCGCTGCCCGCGCCAACTGGATCGTGACGCTCGATGGCGACGGGCAGAACGATCCGGCCGATATCCCGGCCTTCCTGCACCTTCTGGAGCAAAGCGCGCCCGATCTGAAGTTGATCATGGGAAACCGCAAGCTCCGCAAGGACACCTGGGTGCGACGAATCTCGTCGCGGGTTGCCAACGGCACCCGCCGTCGGATGCTTGGCGACGATACGCCGGACACCGGTTGCGGCATCAAGCTGTTTCATCGCACGACCTTTCTCGAACTGCCCGCGTTCGATCACATGCATCGCTTCCTGCCCGCATTGTTCATCCGTGCGGGCGCACGCGTCACCTCCATTGCCGTAAATCACCGTCCGCGCGTGGCAGGTCAATCCAAGTACGGACTGTTCGACCGCTTGTGGGTCGGAATCGTCGATCTCTTCGGGGTTCGATGGCTGATCCGGCGGGCACCCGTCATCACGACGGTGCATGAAGAGTGAACGATGTGACGAGCCTCGAACTACCCGATCCAACGCTACGCGCCTCGCGCAGCATCACAGGCGACCGCATGCTGCTGCTGAGTGCCGCGTTACTGCTGATCGCCACAGGCATCGGTCTGCGCGATCCGTGGCCCGCTGACGAACCGCGATTCGCGTTGATCGCGCGCGACATGGTGCTGACGGGCGATTGGTGGGTGCCGCGCGTAGGCGGCGATATCTATTCCGACAAACCGCCGCTGTTCTTCTGGCTGATTGCAGCTTTCTACAAGCTGACTGGCTCGCTGAGATGGTCGTTTCTGCTGCCATCCGTACCCGCCCTGGCATTGGTCTGCGCTCCTTATGCGCTCGACGTCCTGCGCCGCTTATCCGTACAGCGAATCCTGTTTGGCGTAGCCGCCATCGTCGCGACAGCATGCAGCGCGGCACTGATCTATCTGTGGCTGTCGCCCGACAAGCGCATGGACGTCATCGCGGACTACGCCATCGATCCGATCGCGCCGCTCGCCCTGCTGAGCATACTGACCATCACTGCGTGCGCCTTCGCGCAACCGCGGCGTGGATTGCTGGCCTACGTCGGCGTGCTGGCCGCGGTGCTGCTGGTCGTGAGCTTCTGGCTGAATCCAGCGATGAACAGCACTCGGTCGGGCCAGGATTTCGTGCAGCGCATGCTGCAGACAGAGGATCCACATCGCGAACTCGGCATCGTTTCGTTCAAGGAACAATACCTGCTCAACCTCGACCGGACCATCGTGCACTTCGGCCATGCGCGGTGGCGCGAGGGCGAGCAGGAAATCTTCGATGCGGCGAAATGGCTCAGTGCCAATGGCCTGCGCCAGCTGGTCGTCAGCGACTCAGCCCGGAGATTGTGTTTTCCGAATGCGCAGGCGAAGGCACTTGGCAATGCCAATCGACTGCAGTGGTGGATGATCGAAGGGCACGCCGAACCGGCGTGCATCGCCCGCGGCGACGCAACGGCCACCTACCTCTACGTCCCCCGCATTCCATAGTCGACCGCACAGCGATTGATTCCGGCACATCGCCTCGTCCAACACGACTTCGGTGTTGGAGACCCGCGTTGAACACCCCTATCGCCTACGTATTCGATGTCGTCGTCACCCCCTGGAAGCTGGTCGGCTACCTGGGTGTCCTGTTGTTCGCGGGACGCTGGGTCGTCCAGGTCCTGGCGACCCGCAAGCACGGAAAACCTGTCATCCCCGGCTTGTTCTGGACCATGAGCGTGCTCGGCAGTCTGCTGCTCCTCTCCTATTTCATCTGGGGCAAGAACGATTCCGTCGGCGTCCTTTCGAATCTGTTCCCGATGACCGTGGCGATCTACAACTTTTTAATGCATCGCAGGGCTTCGGCGGCAACCCGCGACGCTGGATGCATGAACGCCGCTGAATCCAGGACAGGCCCTGAATCTTCACAATCATGATCAATTGAGCGGTTGAGGTAGAGCGGACGTGTCGTCCAACGCGACATGAACCACTCACCTTCTGCGCAATCATGAGCGTACCCGCCTATGCACTGGTACGCACGGCGGCGCTCGACCGCGTGCTGTCCGTTCTTAAAAACGGTCTCGCTTTCAAATCACCTGCCGCATTCTGCTTCGGCGTCTCCTTCATCTGGCTCGCACTCTACAACGTGCGTTTCTGGCAGGACACCGTCGCCGCGATGTGGCATGGCAACGTCGCGTCCTTCGCCTTCCTGGCGAGCCTGTTCGCTGTCGTATGGTGCGTACAGGCTCTGCTGCTGCTGCTCATCCCCCGGCGAATCATGATCGCTGTGACGATCGTGCTGTTCATCGTTGCTGCCGCCGGCTCCTTCTTCTCGACCGAATATGGCGTGGTGATGAACAAGGACATGATGCGCAATGTCCTGCAGACCGACCCCGCCGAAGCGCAGGGTCTGCTGAGCGCGTTCCTCGTTCAGTGGATCGTCGTGATGGGTGCTCTGCCATCGCTGCTGTTGTGGAAGGTGCGCCTGCCCCGTCTCGACTGGCGTCGCGCCCTTCGACAACGCGCCATTGCGGCTATCGGCATCATTGCCGCATGCGCTGTCGCACTTCTCAGCTGCTCCGCCAGCTACGCGGTGTTCTTCCGCGAGCACAAGCCGATTCGATTCTCTCTCAGCCCCATCGCTCCGGTCGCCAGCACCCTGCAGCTGTTCGCCGACCAGAAGAAGAGCGCAGGCGGACCGGTAGTGAACGCCAGCGGGCCTGCACTACGGGAGTTTCCCCCACAGGAGAAGCCCCTGGTCGTGGTGATCGTCGTCGGAGAGACGGCTCGCGCCGACAACTTCCAGCTCGGCGGTTACGCGCGACCAACGAACCCTCGCCTGTCCAGCGAACAGGGATTGGTCTACTTCGATCAGGCAACTTCCTGCGGTACGGCGACGGCGGTATCCGTCCCCTGCATGTTCTCGCATCTCGGACGCGATGAATTCAACGTTGATGAGGCCTCGCGCTACGCCAACCTGCTCGATGCGCTGAGTGAGGCCGGATTCGATGTCGAATGGCGCGACAACAACGCAGGCTGCAAAGGAGTGTGCCAACGCGTCCGCCAGATCTCCTATGCAGGCCGCACCGATCAGGGTAGATGTCAGCATTCCTATTGCTATGACGAAATCATGCTCGACGGCATGAGCGAGCATCTGCGGGAACTGAAGCGCGACACCGTGATAGTGATGCATGCGATCGGAAGTCACGGTCCGGCCTACTTCGAGCGCTACCCTGCCCGCTTCGAAGTCTTCAAGCCGGCCTGCCGCTCCAACCAACTGCAGAACTGCAGCGCGGCGGAAGTCATCAATGCTTATGACAATACGATCCTGTACGCGGACCATGTGCTGGCCGAGACCATCGACCGGTTGCGGGGCGCGTCAGACCGCATCGACAGTGTATTGCTGTACGCATCGGATCACGGCGAATCACTCGGCGAGCAGGGAGTCTATCTTCACGGCCTGCCCTACAGATTCGCCCCGTCTACGCAGAAGCATGTGCCGATGATGCTCTGGACCTCTCACGGGTATGCAGGACGGCGCAAGGTCAGCCCCGGCTGTCTGGATGCGAAGGTTCAACAACCGGTATCGCACGACAATCTCTACCACACGGTGCTCGGCGCCGCGGGCGTGCGTAACACCAGCTACGATCCGCATCTGGATTTGCTGCGGACCTGCGCAGATGATCTGCCCACCGATCACGAATAGCGCGCCCTCGGGCGGGACCTTCGGCAAGAATTGCCGGCGGAGCCGATTGATCGCGCGGCTTGAGGACGTCTAACCCGTAGGCGACAACGTGGTAGCGGATTCGATGGACGATCGAGAACTCGTGCGGGGAATGCTGGCAGGTGATGAAGCCACCTTCACGGCCTTCTTCAACGACTATTTTCCGCGCATCTATCGCTTCGCCCTGCCGCGACTGTCAGGAGACGCCGACGCGACCAAGGACGTCGTGCAGGCGACGCTGGTCAAGGCGATCAGGAATCTCTCGCAGTTTCGCGGCGATGCGGCATTGTTCACGTGGGTGTGCCAGATCTGCCGGCATCAGATCGTGGACTATGCGCGAAGTCACCGGCGTCGCCATCAGCAGGTCGTCTCGATCGATGACAGCCCGGAGGTACGCGCGGCGCTCGAGTCTCTGGAAGCGCCCGCCAGTGACGAGCCGCTTCAGCACTACGGGCAGGAAGAAACGCGCCGGCTGATTCGCAGCGTGCTGGACCGGCTGCCTGCGAACTACGGCGACGTACTGGAATGGAAATACATCGAAGGCCGTTCAGTGGAGGAAATCGGCAGCCTGCTGGGCATCGGCACCACTGCGGCCCAGTCGATGCTGGCTCGTGCACGGGTCTCGTTTCGTGCGGCGCTGGAAACCATATTCGGCGCTACGACCTCGGATGTCCTGGCCGGCCTGCGTGGCACAACCTGACGCTGGGTGGAACCTATGAATGAACACCTCAATGACGGTTCCAGCGAAGACGAGAGTCTTGGCCTGCTGCTGCGTGAGACCGGCGCGCGCGAAACGCCTTCCGCTGAAATGATGGATGAAGTACGGCAGGCGGTGCACGCCGAATGGCAATCGATGGTAGCGCAGCGCCAGCGGCGTCGTTGGTACGTGGGCACCGGACTCGCCGCGGGTATCGCGGCGGTGGCGATTGCGGTCGTGTCGAACCTGCAAACCCATCCCGCGGCTGTAAGCCCGATGGCCACGCTTGCGCGTACAGAAGGCTCGCCGCAGATCTCGACTGACGGCGGACACGCATGGCATCCGCTGGCGATCGATACGCCGCTGGTGCCGGGCACGTTGCTGCGAACCGACGCGACGGCCCGCATCGCGCTCGATGTCCACCCTCAGGTGTCCTTGCGCATGGATGCCGATTCCCTCCTCGCGCTCGAGATGCCCGATCGCATCGCACTCGATCGGGGCGCCGTCTATGTGGACGCCGATCCGCAAGCGTGGTCCACCTCCTCCGCACTCGTGATCGAGACTGCCTATGGCTCCGTCAGGCATCTCGGCACACAGTACGAAGCGCGTCTCCATGAAGATGCAGTTTCCGTGACGGTCCGTGAAGGGCATGTCGCCATCGATAGCGGCGATCATCACTACGCCGGTGCGATGGGCGAACGAATCCTGATCAGTGCCCAAGGGATGCAGGAACGTTCAGTGGTGTCACCACAGGATCCAGGTTGGGACTGGGCAGTCCGCCTTGCGCCCGGCTTCGATATCGAACGGCAATCGCTGTCACGCTTTCTCGAATGGGTGGCGCGCGAAACCGGCAGGCCGATCGAGTACGCCAGCCCCGAGGTGCGCACCCGCGCTGATCAGCTCATCCTGCGCGGCTCGGTCAAGGACCTGCCGCCGGAGCAGGCGTTGCAGGCAGTGCTGGCGACGACATCCTTCACTCTGTCGGCCGATCCCTCCACGATTCGAATTCAGCTGGTGCCCTAGGCCACGCACACCCTCTGCCTGCGTGTGTGGCGATTGTCTTTGGCCGCAGCCCACGTCCTACCGCCAGATCGGTAATCGCTCTGGCGGGAAATTCCATGAAGCGCGCAAGCCTGATGATTGCGAACTGTGCCTGCCTCGCAAGCGTGATGGCACTGGGCCAGGGCGCTGCTGCGGATGACTTTGCACAGCTCGCACTGGTCATTCCTCAACCCGGTCGGCCGATCGATCGCATGCCCGACGATGCAGAGTTGTTGCGGCGACACGCGCGGGTCGGCCGGGTCGATATCCAGATCGACGATGTGTTCGAGACGCAGACCGCGCTGGCCGCGCCCTATCGTCTGGCCAATACGCTGCACATTTCGACCCGGCAACAGACGGTGGCCAACCAGCTGCTGTTCCGCAGCGGCGATGCCTACGATCCGCGATCGCTGGAGGAATCGGCCCGGCTGTTGCGCGATCAACGCTATCTCAACGAAGCCACCATCGAGCCGGTCCGCTACAACGCAGACAACTCCGTCGATGTCATGGTGCGCGTCCACGATGTCTGGACCCTGAGCCCGGGCTTCTCCTTCGGGCGCAAGGGCGGCGCGAACAGCGTCAACCTGGAGTTCGAGGACACGAACTTTCTGGGCTGGGGCAAACAGATCGGCGTCGAGCGCTCGAGTACCGTCGACCGCGACACCTGGCGGCTTGCCTACAAGGATCCGCAGTTGTTCGGCAGCTGGTGGCGGCTGGGGATGTCGCATGCCGACATGAGCGACGGCAATGAGACGATGCTGAGCCTCGGGCGACCATTCTATTCGCTCGACTCGCGCTGGAGCCTGAACATCGCCGGATCGGATTCGACGACGACCCAGTCGCAGTATTCACTCGGCGACATCGTCAATCAGTTCCAGGTGCAGCAATCGTCGTTCGATCTGAGCGGTGGCTGGTCCAAAGGTCTGCACGACGGCTGGACGCAGCGCTATCTCGGCGGGCTGCGCTACCTGAATCGCAGGTTCGCCGCGCCGCTGGACGGCGGCACGGAGAACCTGCCGGACAATGTCATTCCGCCGGATCGCGTGCTGGCCTATCCCTGGATCGGGGTGGAACTGATCGAGGATCAGTACCGCAAGACCCGCAACCTCGATCAGATCGGTCGCACCGAGGACCTGTACCTCGGCCACACCGCGCGCGTCGAAGTCGGTTACGCGCCAACCGCTTTCGGTTCGACCGAGAACGCGTTCATGCTCAATGCCTCGGCTCAGGCCGGCCTCGAACTCGCCGCGGAGCAATACCTCATCGGCAATGTGGGCCTGCATGGACGCGTCGAGCGCGGCGAGTTGCGCAACACGCTGCTGGATCTCGGCAGCCGCTACTACCTGCGGCAATCGCTGCGCAGCGTTCTGTTTGCCTCTGCGACCGTGTCCTTCGCCTCGCAGCTCGATCCGGAGGAACAACTGCTGCTCGGTGGCGACAACGGCCTGCGCGGCTATCCGCTGCGCTACCAGGCAGGTACGTCACGGGCGTTGCTGACCATCGAAGAACGGTTCTATACCAACTGGCAGCCGCTCAAACTGTTCAACGTAGGCGCCGCCGTGTTTTTCGATGCCGGCCGGACCTGGGGAACGGACCCGTACGCCGCGGCAAGCGGCAGCAGCGAGTCACTGGGCTGGCTACGGGATGTCGGCGTGGGCCTGCGACTCGGCAGCGCCCGTTCGGGGCTGGGCAATGTGCTGCATATTGACGTCGCGATGCCGCTGGACGGCGGCAGCGATATCGACAGCGTGCAGTTCCTGGTCGAAACCAGGCGATCCTTCTGACGATGGACGAACCGGGTATCCAAACGGCGCGACTGGACTACTGGTGGCGCGCCCTGCGCTGGCCGCTTGCGTTCTCGCTGTCCATGGCGTTCATCCTCGGCATCACGGACGGTGACCTCGCCGTCGCACGCTGGCTGTTCTTCGATGCTGCAGGCATGCAGTGGCGAGGCGGTGGCAGCTGGTGGGCCAACGAATTCATGCATGCAGGCGGCGGCTGGCTGGTGAGACTGGTGATCGCCGCGTCGACGGCGACGTGGATCGCCAGCTTTCTGTGTCAGCGGGCGCGTGTGTGGCGCAGGCCGGCCGGTTACTTTCTCGTTTCGACACTGCTGACCATTGGCGTGGTGGGCCTGCTCAAGCAGCTCACCAACGTCGATTGTCCCTGGGACCTGACATCTTTCGGCGGTCGCTTTCCTTATATACCTCTGTTCGCCGACCGCCCCGACGCCCTGCGTGCGGCCCACTGCTTTCCCGCCGCCCATGCCGGCTCCGCGTATGCCCTGATGGCCATCTATTTCGTCCTGTGCGGGCACAGTCCGGGATGGGCGCGAGTCGGACTCGTTCTCACTTTTGTGCTCGGCCTCGTCTTCGGCATCGCTCAGCAGTCGCGCGGCGCCCACTTGCTGTCTCACGACCTGTGCAGCGCGACGATCGCGTGGTGCGTCTCGGTGAGCGTCTACTGCGCTGCATTCCGCTGCCAGCTGTGGACACCCGTGGCTGCCTCGCGGACACCGGCCGAAGAATCCGTCTATGCCCCCATGCCTGCCTTTGATTAACATTCATCGATGAAAATCATCTGCGCCGGCATGTACGTGCTGCGTGCCCGGTATCAGTGTTGAGCCGCGGTGCATCGGCTGCCCGCGCACGGGGCGTGGCGCTGGTGGCAGCCATCGTGCTGGCAGTCACCCGGCAGTCAATCGCTGCGGAGTACATTGGACACCGCGTCAGTGAGGTGCTCGATCAGCTGCGCAGCGAAGGTCTGACTTTCATCTACAACACCGACAGCGTTCCGGACACCCTGATCATCGCTGCGGAGCCGCGTGTAGTCTCTGGCACGGCACTCGCTACCGAGATTCTGCAACCGCATGGCCTGGCGCTGACCGAAGTTGCGCCCCGCATGTTTGCGGTGGTTCGAGCCGCCGCGGCTTCCACGATCCCGGCGGATGAATCACGCACACGGTCCAGCACTCTTGTCGAAGAAGTAGTCGTTCAGACCAGTCGGTATGCGCTGGCATCCGACGTCAGCGGCTCGCATGCATTCCTCGACCAGGTGCAGGTATCGAACCTGCCGCGGCTGGGTGACGAAACGCTGCAGGCAGTGCAGCGTCTGCCCGGCGCCGCCGTGAACGGCTTCTCCAGCCTCGGCCCGATCCGTGGCGGCGTACCGAACGAAACCGCCATCCTGCTTGATGGCTTGCGTCTCTATGAACCCTTCCACCTCAAGAACTACCTGAGCCCGGTCAGTCTCCTGGACTCCCGCTTCGTCGCTGATCTCGATGTTTTTTTCGGTGGCTTTCCCGCCCGGTTCGGCGATCGCATGAGCGCCATCATCGATACGCGATCGATTCGTCCTTCCCTGCCCCGCTACTACGAACTGGGCCTGAGCCTGTTCCACGCCAGCGGCCTGGCGTCGCTGGGCTTTGCCGATGATCGCGCCCGCGCGCTGGTTTCGGCCCGCCGCAGCAATCTGGGGGAACTGGCGCAGTTTGCCGAGAACGATGTCGGCGAGCCCAGCTATTCCGATGGATTTGTGCGGCTGGATTATTCGTTCGACGAGGCGACGCGAGGCTCCCTCAGTGCACTGCTCTCGCACGACAATGTCCATGCAATCCGCTCCTCCGGGACCGAACGCGCGCAGGATGAATCCGACAACGCCTATCTGTGGGCAACGCTCGAACACGACTGGTCACCGCAATTCGACAGCCGTGCGATCCTTTCCTGGACCAGCGTCAGCGACGAACGCGAGGGACAGGTGAGCGATCCGGGCCGTCGCAACGGCACCGTGAGGGACGATCGATCCTTCGAAGTCATCGGCCTGCGCATCGACAACGACTGGCAACCCGCGGGAATGTTCACGCACCGCTTCGGTGTGGAAGTACGGCGGCTGTGGGCCTCGTACGATTACGACGCCAACGTCGACTTCGCGGCCGACTTCCCTTTTTCCGGATCGCCTGCTTCCAGCGTGGATCGCAGCGTCGTCCTGCATCCGGATGGCTTCGAAGCATCGGGCTACTGGGATACGCAATGGACGCCGAACCGGCTGTGGACACTGGAAGGCGGGCTGCGCGTCGACACGCAGACCTACGATGGTTCAGGCGATTCGGCTCAGTGGGGGCCGCGGCTGAGCGTTCTGTACAACGCAGGCACCAACACGCGACTGCGTGCGAGTTGGGGACGGTTCTATCAATCGCAGGGTATCGACGAACTGCAGGTGCAGGACGGCGTCGATCGTTTCTACCCGGCGCAGCACGCGGTGCATTCGATTGTCAGCGTGGAGCATTCCTTCGCCTCCTGGCTCGACGCGCGGGTGGAGATCTATCGCAAGGACTATCGTCGCGTGAATCCACGCTTCGAAAATCTGTTCGATCCGACCGTCCTGTTGCCGGAGCTGCAGTACGACCGCGTGCGAATCGCACCTTCCAGCGCCCGGGCCGACGGCATGGAACTGTGGCTGAATTTCCGTCCGACGGGACACTGGAGCGGCTGGCTCAGTTACACCTGGTCGCAGGTGCAGGACCGCATCGACGATCAGGATGTCTATCGCAGCTGGGATCAACGCCATGCCATCAGCCTTGGGATTGCCTGGTCAAGCGGCCCCTGGTCACTGACTGTGGCCGATGTCTTTCATACAGGCTGGCCGACGACCCAGCTGAGCCTCTCGCCCACATCCGGCGGTTCGCCCATCGTCATCGGTCCACGCAACGCTGCGCGGTATGACGATTTCAACTCGCTCGATTTCCGTCTCACCCGCACATTCATCCTGCCCCGCGGTCAGCTTGATGTATTCGCGGAAGTCACGAATCTGCTGATGCGCGAGAACCCCTGTTGTACTCAGTACGACATCGTGCAATCGAGTGCCGGCGACCCGGTGCTCGAATCCAACACGGACAGCTGGCTGCCGCTGGTTCCCTCCATTGGCGTACTCTGGCGATACGGCCGCACGGACAAGTGATCGCCAGCAGCGAGCGCGGTACGCCGTCCATGGTCCAGGCGTTGCTCCCGTTACTATCGATCATTCATCCTGATGGTACGGATCAATCGGAGACGATTCGCCATGACGACATCGGGGCCCTGGGTCTACTGGGCGGCCTTGTCCGCAATATTCGCCGCATTCACAGCCATCTTTGCCAAGATCGGCATTGCCGGAGTGAACGCGGACATGGCAACGCTCATTCGGGCAACCATCATCGTGATGGTGCTCGCGGGATTTGTACAATTCTCCGGGCAGTGGTCCGATCCCTTCGCACTGCCAACCAGGACCTGGGGCTTCCTTGTTCTGTCGGCGCTGGCCACCGGAGCATCGTGGGTGTGCTACTTCCGCGCGCTGCAGCTCGGAGACGCATCGAAGGTTGCACCCATCGACAAGCTCAGCGTCGTCCTGGTGGCCATATTCGCCGCGATCCTGCTGGGTGAACGACCTACGATACGAGACTGGACAGGGGTTGCGCTCATAGCAGTCGGTGCAATCCTCCTGGCCGTCAAACGTTGAGTGCTGGTGCCCATCGAGTTCGAGTTGCGACGAGCCTGAAGCCTTGTCTTCTTCAGCGCTTACATCCCTGACGCAAGCGGCGTGTTCCCGGTACCGTCGGCCGCTGCCGTCTGCAGTGCCCGCGCGCGCAGGTAGTAGCGGATCGCTTCGAGTTGTTCGTTGGCCAAATGCTGAGAGGCAGGCATGCCGTTGAGCTTCAATGCCCCATCCTTGACCACGGCCTTGAATGCATTCGCATCGACGATCATCGGCGAGTAGCGCAGATCCGGTGCGGCCCCGCCGCCGATGGCATTCATGCCGTGACATACGAGGCAGGCGTTGGTTGCGAAGGCCATGGCACCTTCCATGACACGGTTCTCTTCCGGGATGAATCCCGGATCAGCGGGCGGCAGCAGCGCGGGCATCTCAAACGGCGGCAGCTTGTCGGTGCCATCGATCGCAAACGTGAGCACTTGCCGCGGCAGGCGATAGTCCGTGCGATACGCAGCATTGCCGGTCGCGAGAATGCCGCCACCCTGCGAGCCGCTGCCGGTCAACACCGTGACGTACTGTCGCCCATTCACGGCGTAAGAGATCGGCGTCGCCACCACCGGCGCCGCGGTCTTGAACGACCAGACTTCCTTGCCCGTCTTCGCGTCGTAACCGATGAGCCAACCGTCGATGCGGCCCTGGAAAACCAGATCGCCGGCCGTGGCGAGAACACCGCCGGGCCAGTCGCCGGGAAGCTCGATGGTCCACGCCGCCTTCTGCGCAATCGGATCCCAGGCCTTCAGAAAACTGCGACGACTGTCGGGCAGGTCGGGATCCGCAATGAGCGTCACACCCATGGCAGCGGTGAAATCCTTCACCCCGGGTGAAGGCGGCCCAATTAGCGCGCCCATTTCCATGATCGGGACATAGACCAGGCCGGTGCGCGGACTGAATGCCTGCGGCAGCCAGCTGTGCGCGCCCTGCGGGCCCGGCCACATCTCGAACAGATCCGGCCTGCCTTGATAGCGGATGCCGGGATTCTCCACCGGGCGGCCCGTGGCATCGATGCGCTCCGCCCAGGTGACCTTCGCAATCTTTTCCGCAGAAATGAATTTGCCGGTTGCCGCATCGAGGACGTAGAAGAATCCATTCTTCGGCGCCTGCATGACGACCTTGCGCGGCTTGCCGTCAATGGTGAGTGTCGCGATCGTCATGTCCTGTACAGCCGTGCAGTCCCACTGCTCCGCCGGACACACCTGGTAGTGCCAGACGTACTCGCCCGTGTCGGCCTTCACGGCAACGATCGACGCCAGGAACAGATTGTCGCCGCCGCCCGGACTGCGCATCTGGTGGTTGTAAGGAAAGCCATTGCCGATACCGAGATAGATCAGCCCCAGTTCTGCGTCATGACTGAAGGCATTCCACGCCGTGCCGCCGCCGCCCTTGCCGAACCAGTCGCCTTTCCAGGTCGGCCGCATCACTTCTTCGGCCTTGTTTTCCGCCGGCTTCGAGGGATCGCCCGGCACAGCGTAGAACCGCCACAGCTGCTTGCCCGTCATGGCGTCGTACGCGGTGACATAGCCGCGAATCGGGCTGATGTCCGCGCCGCCGTGCCCGATGATGACCTTGCCGTCGAACACGCGCGGCGCGCCATTGCTGTTACGGATGTCCGTCAACTCGAACTGGCGCTGCTCCCACGCGGGCTTGCCGTTGCCGGCATCCAGCGCGATCACGCGGCCATCCGTCGTCGCGACGAAGATACGACCGTTGAAATACGCGAGGCCCTTGTTGCCCCAGCTCATGTGCAGCGACGACTGTGCGATCTCGCGTGTCTTCGCGTCGTACTCCCAGAGCAGCTTTCCCGTGGCGCCATCGAAGGCACGGATACGGGAGTGACCTGAAGTCGCAAACAACTTGCCTTCGGCTGCAACCGGCGTCGATACCGTGAATCCGGGTTCCAGGTCGTAGTGCCAGGCCAGACTCAGCTTGCCGACGTTGTCGAGCCTGATTTCATCGAGGGGACTGTAGTGCTGCTCACTGCCGTCACGACCGAAGTTGGGCCAGTCGCCGTCGACTTCGGACTGCGGGGTGCCGGACTTGCACCCGGCAAGCGTGGCACTCAACGCGAGCGCGGTCACACCGATGCGGGCCATCGCGGAAATTGTCGATCTGCTGTTCAGCAGAGAATCGAAGCACAGTTCCATGGGGGTTCCTGTTGAAGGCCGCAGCGGATGATGCGTGGATACTGCCCCGGAATCACGCGCCCCGTTGCGCCTCTACACTTGCAGCCCGGCGACTGTGAGCCGCGGCCGATGCCGGCGATTTCGAGCACCCTGAGCCCGACGAGCGGGCCGCTGCGATCTGCGCACATCCGCGGGTGAACTCCTGATGGTCGGCTGCAGTAGCGCACTGCGATCCGTCACGAGTCTATCCCGCAGCATCCTAGGCGCAAGTTGGGGTTCAGCACCGCCCCGGCACGACGACTGTTCCCAGCGTCTGTGCGTACGTCCTTATCCCCTGCTGGTAGCACGAGCACGATGCGCGCTGCAGTCCGGCACCATCGTGAATGGTGATTTCCCCGCGGACGTAAGTGATCAGTCCACGTTCGTACAACGCTCCTGCAGCGTGCGTGATCCCGGCGCGTCGCACCCCGAGCATGTATGCCAGGAATGCGTGCGTAATGTGAAAGTGATCGCAATGGGATCGATCGCGGGTCATCAGCAGCCAGCGGGCAAGGCGCGCTTCAATGAGGTGGTAGCGGGTGCAGGCGGTTGTCTGCGCGAGCTGGCTCATCAGAACATGGACATAGCGGTGCAACTGCGGCCGCAACTGGGGCTGGCGTTGCAACTCGTCGAGGAATGCCGCAGCACCCATTCTCAGGGCAGCGCCGGCGCCCTGCACCACCGCGCGTTGCGCTGAAACATTCACGCCCAGTACCAGCGGCGTCCCCAGCATGCCTTCGTCACCCACGATTCCGATTTCCAGCTGCTCGCCGTCATCCAGGGTGGTCACCACCGAGATGAAACTCTGCGTGGGAAAATAGACGTGACGAATCCGCTCGCCCGGCTCGCTGAGAACGGCAGCCAGATCCAGTTCGACGCGCTCACAGTTCGAGAGGAACTGGCCACGACTGCGCCTCGGCAGCGCAGCAAGCAGGCCATTGGACGGCGGGTCCGGTCGCGATTCCTTCATGACGAGTCGACCCGGAGCACGAGGATTGGCCGGCCAGCTATGACCCTGTCGTCGCGTCCAAGTGAATGACTTCGTTGCTTCATGGCGGCACCCACGCTACCCGTGCCCATGCTCGATTGATGTGCGCTTGCGTACATGGCGGGAAAAAATCGAGAGAACGCCGTATGTGCGCCGGCGTACCGACAGTCGCCATGCCGTGAGCAACACTTTCCGCTCCTAACGACGAACGTGCCCAGCCTACGTTGCCTGACGCACCGATGGGTTTTTCCGGGAGTAATCAAAGTGAACGAGTCGATGAGCGTCGCTGCCCAGACTCGACCGGACGATCTGTTCACCATCAAGACACAGCTACCCCGGTCACACAAGCCGCCCGATCTGCCGGCTCGGCTGGCAGCGTTCTGCGAGCTGTCTGTAGTCCTGGCGGACGATCCACGCCAGGCGATCCGACGAGTCCTGGAAATCGTCATTCGCCTGTGCGATGCAGGAAGCGCCGGCCTGAGCCTGCTGCGGGCCGATCATGCGGGCCAGGAAATCGTTCGCTGGGAAACGGTCAGCGGCTCGCTGGCTTCCCATGAAGGAATCGACACGCCGCGCGCCGACAGCCCCTGCGGCCTGTGTCTCGATGCCGGCCAGACCGTTCTGATCGGACAACCGGAACGGGCATTTGGCCACCTGCGCAACATCCCGCCTGCGATCGTTCAGGATCTGATCGTTCCCTTGCACGACCGCGCCAACAAGATCATCGGCACACTCTGGGTTGCGCATCATGATGCGTCGTCACGGTTCTCCCGCGACGACGCCTGCATGCTGGAGCAGATCGCGATTCAACTGGTAGTGGCACTGAGACTGCTGGAGCAATCCACGGAAACCAGATATGCATTGGCACTGGTCGAATCGCATCAACTGGCGCACCGGAAACTTCTTGCGCACGATCTGGCCGATGAGCAGCGCCTGAGAGAACGAGCCGAAGCCTCGGACAGCGAACTGCGGCAGCTTCTCGTGTTCAAGGAAACGGCGGTACTTGAGGCGCATCATCGCGTCAAGAATACTTTGCAGATAGCCGCAAGCCTGTTGTCGCTGCATACCCGTGCGACCGAGTCTGCGGAAGTGCGCGCGGCATTGCAGGAAAGTCATGGGCGGTTGCACCTCCTCGCCAAAGCGCACGAGATGCTGTCGGCCCGCGCGGATGGCGCGCAGGCGATCCTCATGCCGACATTGCTCCACGCCATAGGAGAGGCTCTGCGCGAGTCGTTCTCCGAAATGGCGGGACGGGTGCGACTGCTGATCACGTCCGAACCGATCGTGCTCTCGCCGGACGACGCCATCCCGCTCGGGCTGCTGGTCAACGAGGCCGTGACGAACGCCTACAAGCATGCCTTTCCGCAGGGAACCTCGGGAATGATCGCCCTCAATCTGGTTCGTGATGCGCAGGACACCATTGTCCTGCGCATCATGGACAACGGTGCGGGCATGGATACCACCGTACGCGACGGCAGCCTGGGTCTGAAACTTATCCGCAACCTTGCGGGACAACTGCGCGCCACGCTTGCGTTCGACAAGCCGACCGACAGTGCCGGCACGGTGCTGACACTGCGGGTTCACCGTGCAGTGCCGCACCCGGAATGAACACGGCGCGGCGCATCTGCATGCGGCCTATCGAGCCGCGGTCAGATCGGGAAGCAGACGGTCGGATTCCGTTTTCACGACGGCGTAGCACTCGCAGGTTCGGGCCTCGAGACCCGGTCGATCGAGGACGGTGATGCGGCCGCGACTGTACTTGATCAGACCTGCCTTCTGCAGATCGCCCGCGGCGTCCGTTACGCCTTCGCGCCTCACGCCAAGCATGTTCGCAATCAGTTCCTGGGTCATGACCAGCTCGTTGGAGGGGAGACGGTCAAGACTCAGCAGCAGCCAGCGACATAGCTGCTGATCGAGCGAATGATGGCGGTTGCAGACGGCGGTTTGCGCCATCTGCGTCAGCAGCGACTGCGTGTAGCGCAGCAACAGGCGCTGCATGGCACCGGCTCTGGTGAATTCTTCCTTGAGAAGCTGGCCGGTCAGACGATAAGCGTGCCCCGCGCTTTGCACCACTGCCCGACTCGGCGTGGTCTCGCCGCCCATGAACAACGACACGCCGATGACACCTTCATTGCCCACGACCGCGATCTCGGCAGAGGCACCATCCGCCATGACGTACAGCAGGGACACGATCGAATCGGTCGGAAAATAGACATGACGCAGCACGACGCCGGATTCGTACAGCGCCTCGCCCAGCGTCAAAGGCACCAATGTCAGATGCGGCCGCAGACGTTCGAAATCCGCGGTCGGCAATGCTGCGAGTAGATGGTTGTGTCGGGGATCCTGGGTTTCCGGCATCGGAGGGACGCTTCTGCATGTGCGATACCGCACACAGTACGCCTAGGACCCGTAAGTACGCCAGCGCACCGACCGGCAGCTCCCGCTGGAAGATACTGCCTGCGATCGAAGTGTTCCGCGAAACCTCGCTGCTTCGATCCCGTCTCAGGAGAAAACAGCATGCCCCGGATCCCGACCCGCAGTTCTCGTTTGTATCACCTGGTGCCTGCCGGCATCGCAGGTGTTCTGTTGCTTACCGCGTGTGCCTCCACGCCCGAACCCACCGTTGCGTTGAAGGCGGCCGAGCAGGCGATCGCGGCGGCAGACCGCACGCGCGTCGCGGACACGGCGTCGCCGGAACTCAGCGAGGCCCGCGAAAAACTGGCTGCGGCACAGTCCGCTGCGCAAGCCGAGCGCATGGTCGAGGCTGAACGCCTCGCCCTGGAATCGCGCGTCGATGCCGAACTCGCGTTCGCAAAAATCGAAGCCTCCAAGGCCCGCGCCGTCAACGAAGAGATGGAGCGCAGCACCGATACGCTCACGCAGGAAATGAACCGCAACGCCGGAGACAAGCGATGAACATCCAGTGGTCCCACAAGAATCTGATTGCCATCGGCGTGGCAGCCACGCTGGCCGCCTGTTCGGCTGCTCCAGTCAAACCCGACGGCGCCGACGACCTGCGCGGCAGGCTCACCGCGCTGCAATCGAACCCGGAACTCGCCAGTCGCGCAGCGTTGGCGATGAAGGAAGCGGATATCGCAGTGACGGCGGCGGAAAGTCCGCAAACCGACAAGGCGCTGGCAACCCACCTCGTGTTCATGGCCGATCGCAAGATCTCCATTGCCGAAGCACAGGCGCAAGGCCAGCTGGCGGTGGATCAGCGCAAGGCACTCGGCGAGCAGCGCGAGGGCATGCGACTGCAGGCTCGTACCCAGGAAGCAGACGCCGCCAACCTGCGTGCCAGCGACGCACAGCGCAATTCGCTGGAGCTGCAGAAGCAGATCGAGGATCTGCAAGCCGAAGCCACGGACCGCGGCCTGGTGCTGACCCTTGGCGATGTGCTGTTCGCAACCAACACCGCCGAACTGAACAGCGGTAGCGGCAATCGACTCGGCAAGCTCGCCGGCTTCCTCAACCAGTACCCGGAACGCACTGCCCTCATCGAAGGCTATACCGACAGTACCGGCAGCGATGGGTACAACCAGGCGCTGTCCGAGCGGCGTGCGGATGCCGTAAAGAGCTATCTCGTCGGGCAGGGGATAGAGTCGAATCGACTGATTGCTTCGGGCAAAGGTAAAGGCTCACCCGTCGCGGATAACACCTCCGCTACCGGCCGCCAGCAAAACCGGCGCGTCGAAGTGATCATCGAGAATGCGGTCGCGTCCGCCAGATGACCAGCCATGGCGGCGACCGCGCAGGAATTGTCCTGCGCGGTCGCCGGCCGCTCAGCGATCCGCCTGCAATGCCTCGTTGCCCGCCACCAGCGGGTACAGCACCTGGTCAGCGAGCAGCGTGCAGAAGTATTCGTTGACATGCCGGATCCGGCCGTCGCGCATCGTGAACACCATGCAGTACTGGTTGTCGTAGGGCTGGCCGTTGACGAGCGTCGCATTGCCTTCGAACTCGACCACGACACGATCGCCTTCCGCAGTGACCGTATGGATCGTCGGGCTGAGACCCGTCGGCACGAGCTGCCTGAAGGCCGCGATGGTGCCGACAATCACGTCGTAATGACGCACGCCGGCGAACTTGCCGAATCCCTTCGCCAGGGTCGTGGCGTCCGGCGTCAGGCAGGTGGCCGCCGTTGCGGCGTCGCTGCGGCCCATGGCCTCAATGAAGCGAATGACGACTTGCTTGTTCTGTTCGCTCATGTGCTGTCTCCTGCGTGATCAATCGGTGCCCAGACTCAGACCGGACAGATCGCCCCCGCTGCGCCACTCCAGCATCAGCTGCTCGAAGGCATTCCAGCCGGGGCCGTACGACTCGCCGAGATACCAACGGATCTTTTCCGAACCCTCGTTGTTGAAGTAACTCGGCGTGCACTCGCGCTGGAACTGCGTGAGATCGATGGCGCCGGCGCGCAGGGTCTTCACCCAGTGTTCCTGAGCCTCCAGGGTCGGCTCGACGACGTTGAGCCCGCGACGCAGCGCCTCACTCACAATGTAGGCCATGTGGTAGCCCTGCCGACTGAACTGTTCGGTGGTGGTGGCATTGAATCCTCCCTGCAGGTAGCCGGTGAAGAACAGGTTGGGAAACCCGTGCGTCATCGCGCCGTGCAGCGTGCGGTAGCCATCGGCCCAGTGTGAATACAGCGACAGGCCGTTGCGACCTTCGATCACCGCGATGCCCCAGCGTCGATCCAGGTCGCTGGTGACTTCGAAGCCGCTGGCGCAGATCAGGCAGTCGATCTCGTACTCCTTGCCATCGGCGATGAAACCCGCTGCCGTCATGCGCTCCACACCCTGGGTCGCGGATACATCGATCAGCTTCACGTTGGGCTGGTTGTAGGTTTCGTAGTAGTGATCGTTGGAACAGGGGCGCTTGCACAGAAAGCGGTACCAGGGTTTCAGCGCCGCGGCGGTCTGCGGATCCTTCACGATCGAATCCACGCGGCGGCGCATGCGCTCCATGACGAGGTAGTCCTCGATCTCACGCTGCGCCAGGTACTCCTCGATGGACAGTGCAGGCCGGCCCTGCGCCGCAAGCTTGGCGGCGAGATTGCGATTCACCTCCGTCCAGATGTCGCAGATCAGATCGGCCTCTCCGGGCGGCAGGCCCTCGACGGCGGCGCGATGGAAGTGCGCCTGCCGCGCCTTCTGCCATCCCGGCTGCAGGCTTTGCACCCATGCCGGATCCGTCGGCGGATTGGGTCGCTTGTCGACGCTCGAAGGCGTGCGCTGCAGTACATAGAGCTGTTGCGCATGACGTCCGAGGTAGGGAATGGCCTGCACCGCGCTTGCGCCGGTGCCCAGGATGGCGACGCGCTTGTCGGCGAGTTTGTCGAGCACGGGATTGCGCCAGCTGCCGCCGGTGTACCCGTACTCCCAGCGCGCGGTGTGGAACAGCTTGCCCTGAAAGTCCCGCATGCCAGGAATGCCGGGCAGCTTGGGCCGGTTGAGCGGCCCGCCGCACATCACGACGAAGCGCGCGCGGATGTCGTCGCCGCGATGCGTGGAGATGCGCCAGCGCCTGAGCGAGTCGTCCCAGCGCAGGGATGTGATCAGCGTGTGGAACAGCGCGCGATCGTACAGTCCGTAGCGCTTCGCGATGCGCTGGCAGTGTTCCTGGATCTCGAAGCCGTCGGCGAATTTCTTGGTCGGCACGTAACCGGTTTCTTCGAGCAGCGGCAGGTAGCAGTAGGCATCGTTGTCGCACTGGATACCGGGATAGCGGTTCCAGTACCAGACGCCGCCGAAGTCGCCGGCGTGTTCGATGTGCCTGAACGTGTGCACGCCGGCATTGCGCAGATGCACGCCCGCCATGAGGCCGGAGAAGCCGCCGCCCAGAATCGCGACGTCGAGATCTTCGGAAATCGCAGGCCGTGGCTGCACGGGCAGGTGCGGATCCGCCTCGTAGCTTGCCGCGTAGTCTTCTGCCGTCCTGACGTACTGCTGCTGTCCTTCGCGGCGCAAGCGCTTGTCGCGCTCCTGACGGTATCGCTCCCGAAGCGCGGGAATGTCGATCTCGTGAGGTTCGGGGGTCCGGGTGGGTTCGCAGGTCATAAGCTTCTTCGTCTCGACAGGATCCGCCACAGGTTGCACACACGCCGCCACCCTCGCGCGAGGATCGAAGGCGTGGCGGCGGCTTCCGGCGCCGGCACTGCGCTCGTCGCCCGTTCGATCTCGATCTTGAGCTGACCGGCAAACGCCTTCGCCAGCTGCGGCAACAGCGGCTTGCTCATCGCCTCCCACATCGGCGCCATTGCGCCGCTGCCGACGACACGCACGCTCAGCACGATGTCCGTCTGGTTCGCACTGCTGCGCGATGCCACGTAGGTACCGCCGCCCTGCACCGGATCGCCTTCCAGCTTGAATGAAAAAGCCACTCGCTGCGGACCGGCCCACTCATCCACGTGAACCAGCGCAGTGACGGTACGCACCAGCCCGCCGGCGCCGACTTTCAGGATCCAGCGGGAATCGTGGTCATCGATCACGGTGCATTCGCGGCAGCCTGGAAACAGCGTGGCCCAGCGCCGGATATCGCGGACATAGTCCCAGACACGCTCGATGGGCGCGTCGATCGCGATCGACTGCTGCGTTTCGATCATGCCGGCCTCAAAGACGCCGGCGCTCGATCTCCCGCTGCAGGAGATCGCTGGGCCGGCCGGCCGCATGGAGTCCGGCGAGGTACCCATGGGTCATACCGCGGGCATTGGTAAGTCCGCTCTGCATGATCGCGCCATTGTCGAGGCGGGCCTGCGAGTTGCCGGCCACGTACAGCCCTTCGATCGGTTTGTCGTTCCACCCCATGGCGCGGCAGTGGTGATCGGCGACGATGCCCGTCGATGCGATGCCACCACCGGCCATCCGGCTCAGTTCGACGGCGTAGAACGGCGGCTTGAGCAGCGCTCCCAGGTTGGGATTCGGCTTTTGCTGCGCATCGCCGCACATGGTGACGCCCCAGGGATGCGTTCCCCGCCTGAACTCGGGATCTTCGCCCTTCTGCGAGTACCCATTGAATGCAGTGATCGTGGCAGCGAGCCCTTGCGAATCGACTCCGATTTTATCTGCGAGCTGCGACAGGGAATCCGCCATGACTCCGAACCCCTCGGGAAGTGCTTCGCCGGGCATCACCGAACCGAATGGATACTTTTCGCGTGCCTGGCTATCGAAGACGACCCAGCAGGGGAAATTCGGATGGTTCTGCATTCCGCCGTCAATCGCGTCGATCGCAAAATAGATCGACCGGTAGAAGGCCTCGTTGGCAAAGCGCTTGCCCGCGCGATTCACCACGACAGTGTGCGGTAGTCCGAGGAACGGCAAGGCCCCGCGCCACAATGGGACGCCCTCCTCCTGTTCCTCGCCAGGAACGTGGAAGCCGAGCATCGTGACGTCGGGCACGCGCGCAATGCGCGCACCGAACTGACCGGCCAGGCGCAGATGCGCTCCATCGATCGACGGCATGACCATCGAAACCGGATTCAGCTGATGTCCGAGCGTCTTCGCGTAGTCGGGATTTCTCTCGTAGCTGCTGACGGCGATGACAACGCCGCGCGTCGCCCGCACCAGATAGTCCTTGCCGTCCCGCGTAGCCCGTACGCCGACGATGCGCTCGCCGTCGCCAATGAGCTCTTCAACTTTCACGCCGGTGTGGATGGGAATACCGCGGTCGAGCACGCCCTTGACGAAGTAGCCTGCCAGACCCGGCCCCAGGCATCGCTCATCCTTGCCCAGGCGATCTGCCATGACGC
>CAYWHG010000002.1:0-7418 GCA_964457865.1 uncultured Steroidobacter sp. | reverse complement strand
GCGGCCTCATCGCCGTAGCCCAACGACAGGCGCTGGATGTAACGGAACCCGCTCTCCGGAGAATCCTCGATCCCCAACGCCAGCTCATGGTGATTTCCCGGGATCCAGACCTCGCCCATGGAATACGCAGTGACACCACCGACCTGGTCGGAGCGCTCCAGGACCAGTGCACGTGCGCCGTGGTCGTGAGCGGTAGTCGCGGCGCACAAACCGCCTCCACCCGATCCGATCGAGACCACGTCCGCCTCGATGTCCCACTTGTCCGGAAGATTCCGAATCACGTCGTGTTTCCCCTGCAGCCGCTGACGAAGACTGGAACCCTCAACACTGGCATTTCCGTTCGCCCTGAGTCCTGAGCCCGACGAAGGGTCGAAGGGGTTCCTTTGGATGGATCAATCATTCCTTCAATCATGAATAGTACCGACCGGTCCTTTTTTGTAAGCTTCGCGCCGGCTGACCGTTGCTGTCAATGACTCCATTCCCTGAGTGAACGTAAACCTATGCGAACAAAAGCACGGCCCCGATTGCGCCTTCAGCCGCGCAGACCGCGAGGGCGACCCAAGGCAGAGGATGTTGAAGCCCTCGAAGCGCGACTGGTGTCGGTCGCACGCGAGGCATTTGTCCTCAACGGTTATGGCGCCACTTCGATCAATGCCATTGCCAGGTCCGCTCGCGTGTCGAAGAACACGCTGTATGCGCGGTTTCCTTCCAAGGCCGCGCTCTTCCGGACCATCATCGCCCGGCAGGTCGAGAGCGTGGGTCATGAGCATGAACTGCGGCCCAGCACCGAAGCCCGGTCCCTCACCGCGGCGTTGCGTGCTTATGTGGAAATTGCGCTGGCCCGGAGCCTCGACCAGTCGGGCCTGGAGATCAACCGGCTCATCCTGGCGGAGGCACATCAGTTTCCGGAATTGAGCGAATCGGCTCACGCCCGGTTTCAGATCGGCGTTCAGTCCGTGGCGAAAATCATCGAGCTGTTTGCGAAGCGGGACCGCGTTGCCTGCCGTGACTCCATCGCGGCGGCGCAGGTATTTCTGTACTCGGTCTACGGCTGGTACACCTTTGCGCTCGCGACCAACCGGCCGTTAAGCACGAAGGACCGTGCGCCGTGGATTGACACCGTGATCCGCCTCTTCGTTGCCGGTCGTGCCGACTGGTAAAGCCCGGACTCCGCGGAGATCGGGGCTGGCGACACGAACCGTAGGCTATGATGCGTCCCGCGCGTATCGACCTCGCCAGGAACAATGAACGACGAACAATGAACGACTCTGGGTCCTTGTGTCCGCCCCCCGATGTCATCGCGGCTTTTGCATTCAGGGAACTCGATCCCGCCGGTGCGGCACCCGTGCAGTCGCACATCTCGACGTGCGATTCCTGCCTTGCCATCGTCGGCCATCTGGCAGCTTCGCGATCGTCCTCCGGCGCCGAACCGCACGAGTCCGAGTCTGCATTCGCTGCAGCGGGTCAGCAGATCGGCGCCTATCGTCTCGTTCGCCGGATTGGCGAAGGCGGCATGGGCGAAGTATGGGAGGCAGAGCAACACGAACCGTTACGACGCACGGTCGCATTGAAACTCCTGAAAGCCGGGATGGATACGCGCCAGATTCTCACGCGCTTCGCAGCCGAGCGGCAGATGCTCGCGCTGATGCAGCACCCGAACATCGCGCAGGTGTTCGATGCCGGCGCCACGAGTGCGGGTCGCCCCTACTTCGTCATGGAGCATGTCGACGGCACGCCCATCACGAAGTATTGCGATCAGCACACGCTCGGCGTACGTGAGCGGCTGTCGCTCTTTCGACTGGTTTGCGAGGCCGTGCAGCACGCTCATCACAAGGGCGTCATTCATCGCGATCTGAAGCCTTCGAACGTACTCGTTACGCATCACGCCGGTAAACCGCTACCCAAAGTCATCGATTTCGGGCTGGCGAAGGCGACATCGCGCGCACTCACCGATGTCTCTCTGACCGAGCTTGGCACCGTACTCGGCACGCCAGCCTACGCGAGTCCCGAGCAGATGGACGTCGCGGCAGCCGATGTCGACACGCGCAGCGATGTGTATTCGCTCGGCGCCCTCCTCTACGAACTTCTTGTCGGCGTCATCCCTTTCGAGGTCGACGGCGCTCAACCCGCTGCGATCATCGATCTGCGCCAGGCGATCCGCGAGCGCGAACCGATGCGGCCGAGCGCACGTGTATCCCGGCTCGGCGAGCGCAACGTTTCGCTCGCGCAATCGCGCGGGGTCGAGCCGGCGACACTTCGCAGGCAACTGCACGGCGAACTGGACTGGATCGTCATGAAGGCGATCGAGAAGGAGCGCGAGCGGCGCTATGCATCGCCCCATGAACTCGCCCTCGATATCGATCGCCACCTCAGGAACGAGCCCCTGCAGGCGGGTCCCGTCAGCGCCGCCTACCGCGCCCGCAAGTTCGTGCGCCGGCATCGCGTCGGCACGGCATTCGCCGCGATGCTTGCCTTGCTCGTCGTCGCGTTCGTGATCGTGACGCTCGTACAGGCGCAGCGCATCGCCGCAGAGCGCGACCGGGCGACCGCGGAAGCCGCGAAGGCGAACTCCATCAACGCGTTCCTGCAGAAGACGCTCGGCTCCGCCGATCCGTGGCAAACCGGCAAGGACATCTCGATCCGGGAAGTTCTCGCCAACGCCGCGACCCAGGCCGATACCGAGTTCAAGGATCAGCCGCTCGTGGCCGCGGCGGTGAAGGCCACGATCGGCCGGACCTACGCCAACCTGGGCCAGCTCGATGCCAGCGAGCAATTGATTCGCGCGGCGCTCGCTGCGCGGCGCGCTCAGCCCGGACCGATGCATTCAGACGTCGCAACGAGCCTGTCTGACCTGGCGCTGGTCCTGCAGCATCGCAGCGACTACGCCATGGCGGCAGCATCGGTACATGAGGCGCTCGCGCTGCGACGCATGCTCTTCGGCGAGCGCAGTCCCGAAGTGGCCGACAGCCTCAATCAGCTCGCGCTCATTCTGTCCCTGCAAGGCGAGTACCACGAAGCCGAACGCGCCGCGCTGCAGGCGCTGGCGTTGCGCGAGCAGCACTTCGGCATGCGCAGTGCCGAAGTCGCGGAGGTATCGCTCACACTCTCGATTGTCCTGACCAACGGCAAGGGCGATCTCGAAGGCTCGCTGCAATACGGACAACGCGCGTTCGACATCTATGAGCAGCGCTTCGGCGATGACGATCCGCGCACCGCACAGGCGGCGAACAATATCGGCGCAACGAGCTGGCAGCTGCAACGCAGCGAGGACGCGCTTGCGTACTACCGAAAAGCACTGAGCGTGTACGAGCGCGTGGTCGGCGCGGACAATCCGGAAACCTTGCTGGTGCGCGAAAATGTCGCGAATGCGCTCGCACGACTTTCACGCTTCGATGAGTCGATTCCACTGCTCGATGCCGTACTCGCGACACGCCGGGCCGAGGCCGGCGACGACGCGGCGATCACGGTGCGAACCATGGCCAATCTTGCGGCTCATGAAATGCATGCGGGCCGCCTGGATAGCGCCGAGGCGCGATTCGAAGAGGTGTTGCCGCGGTATGCGAAAGCCTACGGCGAGGATCATCCCGACTACTCCGCCACGCTGGCGAACTACGCCCAATTGCTGCGCCTGCGCGCGCGCCCCGATCGCGCCGAAGAATTGCTGCGGCAGGCGCTGACCATTCGTGTGGCGAAGCTCGGCGAAGATCATCCCTCGCTTGCCAAAACCCGTTACGAGCTGGGCACCGTGTTGCTCGAGCGATCCGCATACCGCGAGGCGGAGCCGCTGCTCATCCGCGCGCACGAGGTGCGTGCGAAGCAGCTCGGCGCCGCTCACATACAGACTCGGGCCGTCGCCGATTCGCTCGTGCAGCTCTACACGGCACAGGGCAGACCCGAGACGGCCGCCGCGTTCAGATAGGACGCCGCGCGCAACCGGCGGTCACCGCCTGGCCGCCGCGCGATACGTACCGAGCAGCCGGTCCCATAGCGATGTCGTGACGCCGAAGTTGACGTCCTCGCGCCCATGATGAACGGCGTGGTCTATCCATAGCCTGCGCAGCCAGTAAAGCGGCACGTCCTTGATGCGGATGCTGTGCTGCAGGTGATGCAGCACGCCGTAGCTGAAGTAGGCGGCAAAGAAGCCGCAGAGCACGAAGTGCGCGACGAACGCACTCGTCCCGTGCGTCAGACCCCAGAAGAACACCGGTGCAGACACGGCGCTGAACCAGAAAGGCAGCGCAACCGGCTGCTGCGGATCGTGATGATGCGACGCGTGCAGCTCGCTCCAGATCACCAGCTCCGTGTGAAAGATCCAGCGGTGGAACGCGTATTCCACGAAGCTGAAGACGAAGGTGCCGCCGGCCACGCTCGCGATTGCCACATGCCACGCGCCGCCGGCTCGGATGCCGAGTATGCAGAAGACGACCGCGCACGCGCAGTCGGTGGCATAGGCCAGCCAGAAATTGGCACGGCTCGTCGCAATCGCACCAAAGAAGCGGCGAGCCAGTTCTACGATCCAATCGCCGGCGGTGCGGACACTGGCCACCAGACCGTCAGTACTCATCATCACGACGCCTCGATGCCCGCGACGGAGCCAAGCCATTTCAGATTCGTGGGTGCGCTTCGCGGGCGTCCATCGACCAGCCGTCCATCCACCAGCCGCAGCATCCGGTCGGCGATATCGAACAGGCGCGCGTCGTGAGTGACGAGCAATACGGCACAGGAACGACGCTTCGCCGCAGCGCAGATCGCGCTCTTGACGATGTCCGCGGACTCATCGTCGAGCGACGCCGTCGGCTCGTCGGCAAGCAGCAGCGCTGGCTCGCGAACCAGGGCGCGCGCCACGGCGACGCGCTGCTTTTCACCGCCTGAAAGTTCATTGGGCAAGGCATCGATTCGATGCGTCAGGCCGAGTGCGCGCAGCGCGTTCTCTGCGCGCGCGACTGCGTCGTCCAGGGAAACTCGTTCCATCAGGGACAGGACGACGTTCTGGCCCGCCGTCAATGCATCGATGAGATGGTGGGACTGAAAGACGAAGCCGATGGAGCTGCGAAGCTCGCGCTGTGCTTCGCGCCCGAGCCGCCGGAGATCGCGTCCGAATACGTGCAGCTCCCCGTGCTGAACCGCCCGAAGCGCACCGCAAAGCGTGAGCAGGGTCGTCTTGCCTGCGCCGGATGCGCCCGTGACGACGACGATTTCGCCGGGCGACAGGTCCAGATCGAGCGACCGCAGCACGTTCTGCGCCGTTGTCGATGCATATGAATAGGTCAGGTCGCGGGCACGGATGACGCTCACCTAGAACAACTCCGTCGGATCCGCTTGCCGCAGCCGGTTCATGGCGACGAAGCCGGCGAAGGACGCTGCCGCAAGGATCAGCACGTAGACACCGATCACACGGGTCGTCGTCATGACGAGCGGCACGAGCGTCAGATAGGTTGCGCTCAGGTATACGATGCCGGCGAGCAGGAAGCCGACGGGATAGGCCATCGAGGTGAGGAGCCATGCCTTTTCGAACGTCAGCCTCACGAAGTAGCGATCGGAGTAGCCAAGCGCCTTCAGGGTCGAGTACTGCCGCAGGTTCTCTGCCACATCCGACGACAGAATCTGATACACGCTCACGCAGCCGACGATGAGGCTGATGATGAGTACGGTCTTGAAAATGAATCCCGCCGGCGTCGTGCCGCGCCAGTAGGCCTGCTCGCGCTGATTCAGTTCGTCGTGTGTCATCACGAGTACGTCGGCCGGCAGCGCTGCGCGCAGGCGCTCGATGAGTTCCGCCGCGCGCACACCCGGTTCCAGTTGAATGAGCCCGATGTCGATGAGGCTAGAGGCGCGACCCGGAAACAATCGCGCGAAGCCCTCCTCCGTCGCGACGGCCGTTCCGTCGGCGCTGAAGGAGGCGCCCATGTCGAACAGTCCGACGATGCGAACCGCGCGATGCGCAATCTCGCTGCGCACCTCACCGTGGCGAAACAGAGCCGGGATCGGCCCGAATTCCGGGCGCGAGCGCGCATCGAACAACAGCTCATCGGGTTGATCGAGCGCTCGCAGCGCGTGCTGCCAGTCCTGGTTCGCGAACACCCGGGCGTTCGTTGGAATGCCCACGATGTACACGTTGCGATCGACATGCGTCACCGGGTTTCTGAAGGGAGCAATACCGAGTCGAAGTGCAGCGGTCGACTTCACGCCTTCCACCGATAACGCCTGATAGAGACGACGCTCGGTGAACGGGGCCGGCAAGACCATGAACTGATACTGCGGGCTGATCAGGACGACGTCGGCGTCCAGTTCCTGAAACAGGCGCGTCGCGCTGCGAAACAGAGAGTCCTCGAATCCCATCTGGCACAGGATGCCGAGCGTCGACATCGCGATCCCGGCCACTGCAATGAACAACCGCCGCGGGTGCTGCCTGAGTTGCAGGAACGCAAGCGGCACGCGGGTGCTCATGATTCGATCTCAACCGTCACGCGCGCATTGATGAAGCGTTCGGCGGCGGTGGCATCCTTCAGGCGAACCAGCACGTGAACGATGCGCGAGTCGGAGAACGCGGTCGGATCGATGGCAAAGACCTCGCGGGCGCCGACGAGCGAGCCGATTCGCTCGACCGTACCTTCCAGGGGCATGCCTAGCGACTCGCCCGTCACGCGAACTGCCTGGCCAATGAGCACCCGAGTGATGTCCTGCTCGACGACTTCCGCATCCACGAACATTTCATTGGTTTCGGCGAATGCGAGCAGACCTGCCGGCCCGACCGCCTGGCCGGGGTACGCGTCGATGCGCAGGACGCGCCCGGCGCTCGGTGCGCGTATGTACTGGTTCGCGAGCCTTGCACGAGTCGTCTCGATGTCCGCCTGCGCCGCAGCCAGTTCGGCTGCCGCCACCGCGACGTCGACCGGTCGAACGCTGGAAGCTGCGGCGAGGCGCGCTCGTTTCGCCTCTACGACGCGCGTGGCTACCGCCGATCGCGCCTGCTGCGCTTCGAGCGCCGCGGCCGACAGGGCATGTTCGGCCCGCAACTGATCCGCCCGCCGGGTATCGGCCGCAATCTGCGCGGCGTTCGCCTCCTCGCTTTGCAGCTCGGCTCGCAGTGCCGCGATGTCTTCGCGCTTGCCGCCTGCCTGCAATGCATTCAGCCTTGCCTGCGCGACATCGACGCGCCGCTCGTAGGTTGCGAGCTCCGCTTCCAGCTCATCCCGCCCCCTCAACACCGCAAGCAACTGATCGCGCTCGACGCGGTCGCCTTCGCCCACCTGCAACTCGGCGACGATGGCGGGGCCGAATGCGGCTGCAGGTGCGGCAATCGTCACGATTCCATTGCGAGGCCGAATGCGTCCGGGCGCCGCGATGGCAAGCCGCTGCATCGACCGCTCAGGATCGACCTGCGTCCTGGCCGTCGCCTCCGCCTTGCCGACGAAGCG
>CAYWHG010000001.1:0-157853 GCA_964457865.1 uncultured Steroidobacter sp. | reverse complement strand
TTGAGCGGCATCAGTGCCAGGAGCGCCGCTGCCGTCAGCGTCGCACACGTTCCCGACCCGGCCGCCACACACCATGCCACCCGGGCACTGCGCTGCGCCTGCCCGGCCCGATCAGCATCCCAGGACGACGCTTCTGCCAGGTACTGTTCCAGCTGTGCGTCCTTGGCCACGCGCGCTACTCCGACTCATCGTCCTGCTCGGGTCCGACCGCAGGATCTCCTTGTGGCGAACCTTGCGGCCCATTGATCGGCACCAGCGTCCGATCACAATCCCGATGCGCCCGATCCTGAGAACACCCTGCCAATCCCAACATCAGCAGCACGGCGATGAACCGCATGGATTTCTCCTACCAGGCACGACGCACGACGTTGTCGCGCTGCCCGATCATGCGGGCGCCGCCCAGCGCACCGCGTCTTACGAGGTAACCCGCCTTGCGGCTCAGTGAATCCCAATGCGTTGTCTGGCTATCCGTCAGGCCGCGCCCGAACTGTCCCAGTCCACGACTCGACGTTCCCAACCCCCAACGCAGCCCGGCGCTCACCACGCCAAACGTGCTGAGTGCCAGCCCACTCGCCAGCCCCGCCGCCATGGGCATGACCTGGCGCATGACCAGGAAGGTCACTCCCGCCGCGATGGCGAGTCTGGCTGCATCGGAGACTTGAATCTCTCCACCTGCACTAAGCGCTGACCGAGCCGCATCGAGGGCCAAGGACATCATCAACGCCGCGACAAGCATGGTCAGCACTGTTATGAGCGCATAGTTCGCAAGCTGCGCGATCCACGACTCGAAGAACTTCTTTGTTGTCTCAAAGAAGAGAAGGGATATGAATAGCGGTCCGATTGCCAAGAGAATCGACAGAGCAATTCTCGACAGAGTCAGCAGAAAGGTGGCGTATAGCGCAGTCAACAGCGTGACGACGTAGACGACCCCGGCCGAGAAGTAAAAGACGATGCTGTCGTTGAATATACTTCCTCTTCTCACCAGCAACGCAGCAACATCGAATCCAGTCAGGAACACTCCATCAATGGTCTCGGCCGAGTCGAAGCGTCCGATGATGCGAGCGGCGAGATTTGTTGGCAGCGAGAAGAACGTGCTGACAATGACTTCGTTGTACAGCCACAAATGAATCGCCGCGCCCATCAGAAGAGCCAGAACGATAATTCTCTTGATACCGGTCGTGAAAGGCTCCTCAATCTTGCCCATGATCTGCAGGTATCCCCAAACAATGACGTAGAAGACAGCCATCGTTACGACCATGGGCTCGAGGATCTCCGCCATTCGCACAGTGTTGGTCGCCACGTAGTCGATCAGTACGCGGTCTAGCCAGACTGTGAGCTGTTCGAAAAATCCCATGGACTCGATCCAGATATTCCTGCGCCCCTAGCCAGATCACGGGATCTCGTTTGCCGGCTCCAACTGCTCTCGCTCCCTCGCCTCTTGCGCTTCCAACAGCCCCATGGGCGGCGAAGAGCGAAGATTCCCCATTGCCTTCATCTCGCCCGCCTTCTGAGCGTTGATGCACAGGGCGTCATCGCGCAGCGCCCCCGGATCGTTGGCGCACTCCCGAAGTTTCTCTTGTCGTTGTTCGTCATGGGCCTCGTAGTATTCCACCGTGTACCTAGACGGCGCCCTGCTACATGCGCCGATCGCAATGGCGATCAACACGCAAGACATCGACGCGCAGGTGAAATGTCGTGATCTCTTCATGGTGATGTACCCTCACAACCCCAAGGGACGCGGGTTTCGCAGCGATCCAATGGCAGAAAGCTCTTCTTCCTTAAGGCGCTGAGCCCTCGCCCTCTCATCCGCCTGCGCTGCCTGCGCCATGACAAACAGCTTGATCTGTTCATTCACGAGCATTCCCTGCTCCGCCGCGATCCGCGCCTGCAGGTCCAGCACCGCCTTCTGATCAGTCGCTGCCGGAATCGCATCGATGAGCTGCTGCAGCGCTTCGAATCGCTCGCTGCTGGCGCTCAACGCGGAGCGTGCGGTCGCCTGATGCATCGCGATCGACAGTCTCACCCGTTCCACTTCCAGCCGGTCCCGCGGCGACAGCAACGCCAGCACTTCCGGCGACAGGATGGCGTTCTGCTGCACCAGCCGCTGAAACTCATTGGCCAGCCGCTGGTACTGCGCCGTCTCACTGATCACGGCCGCTTCCAGTTCTTCCCATGACGGCGGCAGGTAGTTTCGAACCGACCCTTCAAGCAGCCGTTCCATTCCCCGGCCACCGCGCATCGCATCCAGCGTCTGCCGCGCCTGGGTCAGATGCTGCCGTGCCGTCTCCAGCTGCTGTCGCATCGATTGCAGCTGCTGCACCAGCTGCGTGATTGCCCCGACATCGACCACTGCGAACTGCGCTGACGCCACTTGCGTCGAGCACAGCAACACGACGCCCAGAATCCACACCAGCCTGTACGTGACCATGGCAGATCTCCCGCTCTCGTCTTCAGGCACTACTTGCATGCATCGACAGAAACACCGGCAGCCACTGCTGCGGATCAGGACCCGCGGCGTCGATCGCCGCCTGCATCTGTCCCACCGAACGCTTGCGCCCCGAAATCACCCGCAACTCCTCCTCAAATCCCTTCAGATCCAGCTGGCACACGACACTCGCATGCCCCTGCTTCACCAGGAACGAGCGCGAGCCCGGATCCATCTGCTCGCGCACCAGATGGAACTCCCGCTGCGTGAGCCCGAACCCTTCGACGTAGTCGCGCACATTGGCGTCGGGATTCGGGAAGAACACCTTGGTCGCCGTCTGCTCGACAATCGTCCGTGCGATCGGACTGTCGAGCACGCTGCCGGCGGTCTGCGTCGCCGCACACAGCACGCCATTCAGCTTGCGCCAGGTCTGCGGTGCGTTGTCCGCAAAGCCCTGGAAGTCCGGATCGTCCAGCGCATTGGAAAACTCGTCCACCCAGCACACCAGCTGCCGTCCATCCAGCAAGCGCTCGACCAGGTGAAACAGATAACGATTCAGTGGCCCACGAATGACCTCGTGATTGAGGAAGTGCGTGACATCGAATCCCACCAGCGCCCCACCGCTGATGCGCGGCACCACGGTATCGACGGGATTGTCGAACACCCAGGCATACTCACCGCCGCTGCTTTCGCACCAGCGCGACAGGTTCGCGTGCACCCCGTCGATGCGGGTCGCATCGGTGAACTCGATCAGCCGCGACAGCCGGCGCGACGCGACCGGCAGCGCAAGCACACCGCGCAGCGCCTGCTCCAGCTCGATGAGTTCCGCGGCGCCGAGCGTGCGCGATCCGCGCGCCAGCATGGCAAGCCAGGCCTTCATGAACTCGACATTGCCGGCCGTCGCTTCCAGCTGCAGCGGATTCAGGCCCGTGGCGACGCCGTTTTCCAGCGGCACATACTCCCCGCCCAGCGCCCGCACCAGGATCTCCAGTCCCCGGTCCTTGTCGAAGATGATCTGGGTCACGCCGCGCGCCGACAGCATTGACACCAGAAAACCGATGAAGACCGTCTTTCCCGAGCCCGTCGGCCCGCAGATGAACGTGTGCCCGGTGTCCTTGCGGCTGCCGCCGTCGGGATCGCGTGGATCGCTGGCATGCAGGCTGAAGTAGTACGGCGAGTGGGCATGCGTCATGAGCACCGCCAGCGCCTCGCCCCAGTGATTGCCCGTGGCCCGTCCCGCCGGAAAGTTGTGGAACGACGCCATCGCCGCGAAATTGCGCGAGGTGATCGGTGACTTGCGCGGCCGCAATGCGAAGCAGCCCGGCAACTGCGCCCAGAATGCCGCCTCCATCCCCAGGTCTTCCCGTGCCGCGGTCATGCCGCAGTCCGACAACGTCGAGCGCGCCAGACCCACGGCATCGTTCAATTGCCGCATGCGCACCTCACCAGAACAAGGATCGCTGGCGTAGTCGACCTCCGTCATCACCTGCAGCGAGAAGTGGTGATCGCCCATGACGAACTCGTTCGACGTGAGTTCATCCAGCGCCTGCGTCAGATCCTGCGCCTGGGAGACGGCGAAATCCCCCGCATTGGCCATGCGGTTGTACTGGCGCTGCAGCAGTCCCTGCGCCGCGGCCTTGGTAACGCAGGCAAAGGACTGGGTGAGCACGAACGAGAACGGCGCCAACAGCAGCCCATTGAACATGCCGACCACGCTTGGTGTCGGATACTCCTTGATCCCGAGCATCGCGCCGAGTCGCGTCTGGGTGGGCAACCGATATTCGATCACCTCGGTGCCGAACACGACTCGCGTCGTCGCCAGCACTTCATTGAGCGGTGAACGTGGCAACGGCACCCGCGCCGGCTCGCCGTTGATCAGCTCCCCGAGGAACGCCAGCACCTGCGAGTACCATCGGCCCTGCTCCCGGTAGGTGGTGAGCCGCTCCGGCTCATATCGCTCCAGCGACGATTCGATCCACTGCGCGAGCTTCTCGCAGGTTTCCACTGCCTCCTGGACCGACTCGCCCTCCTGCGTGTCGCGCCGCGACAGCCACCGCGCCGCCAGCCCCGTCGTCACCCCTGCTGTCGGTCGATAGACGATCGAGAGATACAGCTGATTCACCATCAGCGCCTCTGCCGCGAGCCGCGAGTGATACCGACGCGCCAGGCGCTCCGCGAATCCAGACCCACTGGCAGCCTGCACGATCAGCCGCTCACGCCGCCGCAGCGTATGCACCCACAGCGCCACCTGGGGGCTGGCGATGTTGCGCCACAGAAGATTCAGGCGTTCATGCCACTGATTGAGTGTTTCATCGTCGGCACTCTCGAAACTCGCGCCTCCCAGCCGGAACACCTGCACGAAATCGCCGGCACGCGTACGCACCAGATGCTGCGTGACGTGCGCCGTGTACGGAATGCGCAGCGAAGCGCACAGCTCCCGCCGCCGGCGCGCGTCGAGGCTTGCCGTACCGACGTTCATGCCCGCTCCGGATGCGCAACCACGACTGCCTTGCGTCGCCCCTGGCGATCCGGCATGTCCAGCCGCAGCGCGCTGTAGGAACTCGCCCGCCAGTAGCGCGCATTTCCAAGGTAGGCCGGCAGCCGCGTCGCCGCCCAGAGAAACAGCAGATCGAAGAATCTCGCGTCTCGCGCGCACAGCAGCGCACACAGTCCATGCACGGGAATCGCGATGAGCAAGGTCAGCAGGTTCTTCGTCACCAGGAAGACTTCGACCGTCGCAACGAGATTGACGAGCAAGGCCGGATACGCCACCCCCCAGCGCATCGGCGGTCGTGTCACCCCGACGAAGAGCGGATCGGCCCGCAGACCCTGATTGCGCTCGCTCATGGACCGGTCACACGCCGAACAGCGAACGGATCCAGGTGACGATCTGTTCGGAGCCAAAGATCGCCGCAATGCCGATCAATCCACCAATCACCCAGCCCCAGCTGATCTTGCCGATCGCCGCCGCACCGCCGGCGACGATCACGATGAGCACGGCCACCGGCGTCGCAATCGTCAGCGCCCAGGCCACGAACGAATTGATGCCCGTATCGAACACCGCCTGGGCGAGCACGGCGGGTGCTGCGAGGATCCCGCCACCGATGAGAAGAAGGAGTCGGAGACCCGGACCGATTCGCGTGCGCATGGAAGCGTCCTCTGCCACTCGTCCGGGCAGAAGCGAATCACGAACGCACACTCAATCCCGTTCGAGTTTCAACGCAAGTCGCGCCGAAACCTCAACAAGCCAGGCGACCTTTTCCCTCGACTCCGCAGCAGTCGGATCACTGACGGTCTACCTCACCGAAAACTGATCTGATCAGATCGGTGCATGAATGAGTAATCGAAGGCACCCTCGGCCCTCACAGCTGTTCCCGCCCCAGGAGTCGCAGGGCATGAATCTGAAATCGCGACCAGCGCTCATCACTGCCACGCTGCGCCGTCTCGAGCAGCCGATCCCAGAAGCCCGGAACATCCGCCCACCGCCGCCGGACCTCGGCCGCATGTGCCGCTGCAATGGCTTCGAGTTGGACGAAGCGCAGTGTGGTGATCAGAAGTCCGACCTCTCGGTCGATGCCCAACAGCAATCTTGGGCCGGCACCTGCCCGGCCGCAGTGCCATGCGACGCTCAGCAGATGCCGCGCCAGTTGAACCTGCTCGCCGGTTCGCATCGACGCATCGACCGGCGCAGGTTCACGCTCCACGCACTGCCGCCAGAACGTCACATCCGAGAAGCGGAAATCACAGAGCAGGAACGGCAGATCCTCGATGCGCCGCAACGCACGACTTCCTGCTTCTGGGTTCCCAGGCGCTGCGCCAATCTCCAGCGCGCTTTCCGCCACGCTTTGATTCAGGTCTCGCACATGCGCCATGACGCGCAGCGCCTCCTCTGTCTCGGCCGTGACCATCGGTGCTGCAGCGGACATGCGGGTACCTCCACGGGCTCGTTCGCCGTGGACAGCGTAGCGGGATCGCTGGCGGCGTACCGTCCGAGTTTTCGCGCAATTGGACCGAAACCAATGAACTGACCCTCATGGCCGCTCCTCTCAACCCCGAACGCGCGCTGTGGGAATTCCGGCAGTGCCGCCTGGCCTACCGGCTGCTGTGCGCCGAAGCGCGCACGCAGACCATCTGCCGCTTCACCTCGCTCTCGGTGCATCGGCTCGCGAAATGGCGCAAGCGCTGGGGCTTTGATGAAACCGAGCGCAGCCGTGGACCGGCACCGAACTCGTTTTCACCCTTCTTCCGCTTTCCGGCCCTGCGCGCCGAAGGCGCCTATCTCGCCGTGCTGTGTGAAGCGTTCGGCCTGCTGCAAGGAAAGGGCGACACTGCGCGTTCGTTCTATTCACTGACAGTGGGTGAACGGCTGTGCGACCTATTCGAATTTCATCGAACCAGTTGCCCAACGGCGTCGGTCAACTTCGATCAACTGTTGCTTCTGGCTCGTGGACTGCAAAGCGGCAAGAACATCGAACTCGGACGATGCCAGTCCTGCGGTGGCGCGGTCCTGCATGATCCCCTTGAACTCGCCCGCAGCACCTGCGATGCCTGCAGGCATTGCAGAACAGCAGGCAAGAACTCGCAGACCGAACGATCGAGCCGCACCAAGGAGTTGCACCTCCAAGGTTCGCCCCAGACGCGCGCACAAGTCGATCAGTGAAATGCCAGCAATCGACAGGGGTGAGGAGCGCCATGCGAGCAAAGGATTCGACGAGGGTTGCCGTCGGAGCCCTGGGGCAAGGAAGACACGATAACCTTTTAGATCCGTTGACTCGGCTCGTTGATTTCGGTCATGGCGGCGAAGGCACTCTTCACAACCTCGCCAGAGCGCGCGTTGGTGGCACGCACGTTCGCTTTGCAAGCATTGTCGACATTCTGTTTCACCGTTGCTGTCAACTCTATCCAGAAATCTCGTCGCAATGGCGTAGCGCTGCGCAATGCCACAGGCCGTGAAAGCACTCCATTGCGCTATCAGCACGCGTCCGTTAGTGGTAGGCGTGATACTCCTCGACGGAGACCTGCTTCACGGCTTTGTCACTGAACTGATAGACGGACTTTGCCGTGCCGCGATTGTCGTCGCAGATCTTGTAGGTACCTTCATTGCGAAGGGCGGCTTTCGGAAGATGTGCGGCCTTCTGACCGATCGTTGACCCCTTCGGCCGATCGTCCCCGTCGACACCGAAGGTGGTGAACTCCGGATTCTTGTCTCTCACTACGTACACAGGAACCGTGTAACCGGCCACCATCGTCTCCTTCCGCTTCAGTTCGCTGCACACCGCCGCCACAAAATTCTCCACCCCGCGTTTCTCGTCGACGAATTTCTTCAGGTACTTGGTCCTCGTCTTCTTGTCCGCCTGTGAAGTATCAAGCTTCTGGGCCAAGGTACAGGCGACGAGATTGACCTTCTTCAAGGCGACGGTGTCCGGCACGTATGCGCCGATGATCTTGGCCATGGCCTGCGGCGATTGTGATGCGACTGTCTCCTTGTAAGGGGTCGTCATGCCACCGCGACCATGAACGAGCACGTAGACGCCGCATGATTTGGCGCCGACAAAGAATGCATTCAACGCCGACGGATCCACAGTGGGCTTACCGTCCTTGCAGACGATGACATAAGCGTTGTGCTTGCCTATCTGCCCCGCGGAGAAACCGGCGACATCATAGGCCGTGCCATTCGCGACCGTCTCCCATGTCTTGACATCCGGATCATCCGCCGGCTGCGGCAGGGGCGAGTGTCGATGGACGTGTTTCACCGCGAGGGCCATACCGTCGCGGAAATCTTCCGGGTTGGTGGCTTCCTGCTTGCTATTCAGGAAGGTCAAGACCAGCAATCGATCAACGTTCATTGGCGTATCCCTCAGCAGTACATCCTGTCGCGACCGGACCGGCACTGTCGAAAACGCGTGAGATCACGAATAGGGAGCAGGGGACTGGCAGGATGTTCCCTACGTTCTTCCGTGACCACACCGTCAGGCGCACGTCAGAGACGGGCGGTACGACAATCCATGGCGCCGGACAACGCAACTTGAAGTCTGTCCCAAGACCAGCCGTATATTTCAAGAATCGACGATCGGCGAGCAGCGTACTCCGGGTCTGGGCCGAAGCAAACTACCGACTCTGCATGTGGAGGCTGGGCACGGCTCGACAGGACGTCACCAGAAACATCTGGGCATTCCGGGATTAAGAGTGCCTTACTGACCACGACTTCCACTCCAGGCATCCGCGATCCTCAAGAGCAAAATTGACCACATCATCCGCTCAGGTGACGGACCAGCCCCCATCCACTGCGAAGGTCTGGTTGGTGATGGACCGTGCAAGCGGTGAGACCAGGAACAGCACGGCGGCGCCGATGTCACGCGGCTGGCACATACCCAGCGGCGGGACGCGTCGGCCGGGTCCTTCGGGCGGAGGCCCTTTCGCACCGATGGCGCCCGGGGTCGCGACGCCACCGGGCAGGATCGTGTTCACAGTGATGGCATGTTCGACCAGCTCCAATGCGCTGGCGCGGCTCAGGCCAAGCAGTGCCGCTTTCGATGCGGCATAGACTGCATGTCCCTTCGTGATCGAGCCAATCAGCGCAGCCGAAGCGATATTGACGATGCGTCCTCCCTTGCCTGCCTTCACCATCGCGCGAGCCGCTTCGCGCGTGACCAGGAAGGCGCCGCGTGAATTGACGGCATTCACCCGATCCCATTCTTCCGCGGTTCCCTCCAGCAGCAGCTGGCGGTCCTGGAGTCCCGCATTGTTCACCAGGCCCCACGGTGCGCCATGACGCTGCACCACCTCGCCCATCGCCCGGACGATCGAGGTCTCATCAGCCAGGTCGAACTGAACATGTCCGGCTTTGTGTCCCGCCTGAACCAGTGTGGCGGCCATGTGCTCCGCCTTCTGGCCGTCGATATCAGCGATCACCACGATCGCCCCTGCCTCGGCAAGAACTTCTGCGATACCAGCGCCTATCCCCATGGCGCTGCCGGTGACCAGCACGACCTCGTCCGTGAATCCGTAGGCGCCCTTCATGATCGGAACCATCACTTCCACTTCTCCTGTCCAAGCCGAACTCGAAGCTTTCGCTCCGGCCTTTGAGCATGAGCAGGCTCGGATGGCGCGATCAGGCCCCTGAACATCGGTCCAATCCGTCGCAAGCCGCTACTATGCAAAATGAGCAGGCTACTGATGTCCGCGCGTAGGCCAGGCACGAGAAGTCGCGATCTTGCGCGTACCGCCTGCCGAGCACTGAATCTGAAGAATGCGATGAGGTGGTAGCAGTTGCTGTCAGCCGCGCCGGACAGTCATCGGTCTGCAGCCATGAAGGCGTACGACACCTGAAGCCATTACGCAGCTAATCACTGCGTGCAACGAGTCATACCGCTGAAGCGTGCGAAGTTCTGCGCGCCGTCGAAATCAACTGACGCCAAGCGGGAGGAAAGGCGATCCGGCAAGACACCCTATGCGTTATTGACGTGCCCGAGAATACGGGAAATCTCCTCAGCACCCTTCTTTACCAGGCGCGACATTGCCTCGGTGTTCTTTTCGACTCGTCCGACGGGCGCACCGATCGCCAGTGCAGCGACTACGTGTCCTTCGCGACCAAAAACCGGGGACCCGATACCCACCACACCCTCGCTGATATCGTCGTCGGTTATCGTGAGATACGACTGGCGAATCTTGCGAATGATGCCCTCCAGTTCTCCCCGCCCCAGCTTCTTTTTCGGGTTCAGTGGCACCAGCTTGGTCTTGGCGAGGTAGTCATCGCGAAACTGCTCATCCTGAAAGGCGAGCAATATCCTGCCGCAGGCCGAGCTATAGAGCGGCCGGCGGTCGCCCACGCTGGCGATGAAGCGGATGGCGCGAGTGCTTTCGGCCCTGTCGATGTAAACCGCGTGATCAGCGTCCGACGACAGCTCCGCCAGCAGGACCGTCTCCCCGCTCTGCTCGGCCAGTTTCTGCAGCACTGGCCGCGCGAGCTGGCCCAGTCGGCGCTGACCGATGATCGTCGAACCCAGTGCAAAGGCTTCTGTGCCAAGCACGTAGCCAGCCTCTCGCTGCACCACATAGCCGGCATCAACCAGCGTGCGGAGCAGTGCAAGAAGACTGGTCTTCGGTGTGCGGGTATCAAGACTCAGTTGCGCAAGGCTCACGCTTTCTTCGGACATGGCCAGCACACGCAGCACATTGAGCAGTCGCGTAACTGATCGCGGGCCGCTGCGGCGGACCTTTGCGGGGGGCGCGGTTTGCTTTTTTGGCCGCTCGCCTTCTTTTATCTTTGAAGGGGTATTTAGGCGTGCGCTATTCATGGGCTAACTCCAGCCTGCTCGTGACAATCATGCAGTTGAAACCTCTGGCTTCATGCCGCCGCGTACCATATCTGGTACGGGACAGATTCTCCCATCAGGTTGTCATCCATCCCGACGCCTTCGGTTTCAGATGCCGATATCAGCGGCTGGATCGCTTGGCATCTTACTCAATTCCTGTTCAGGATGCTTGCGACCCCTTGAAATGTGGGGCAGGTGCGAACCACCTCACCCGGTCTTGGCGGTCAGGCGAACATGCCGCGGAGGGGACCGGTCACCCCCGCTGCCGGAGCCCCGCGGCTTCAATGCCGGCGACTGCGCATCGCTCGTCGTTATCCGACAGATCCCCGGTCACGCCAACTGCGCCAAGCACATTGCCCTCTTTGGAGGCGACGATGACGCCGCCGGCTGCCGGTACGAGGCCACCGATTGCCAGGGGACCCACCGCTGCGATGAACGCAGGGCGCTCGGCCGCCATCTCGGCAATCCTGCGCGATGAGACGCCCAGGGCGAGCGCCCCGGCCGCCTTGCCAATGGCGATCTGCGGACGGGCATTGGACGATGCGTCCTGGCGCTGGAAGGCAATCAGATGACCGCCCGCATCGAGTATTGCAACGCTCAGTGGCTTGAGGTCGAGGGCTGAGCCCTTCCTGAGCGCGCCGGCGATGATCTCATTGGCTTGTTCGAGGGTGATCGACACAGGTAACTCCGGTTCCTGGTGAGAGATGCTCAGCGGCAACGCAGTGGTCGCCGCGAAATGGGCCGATAGGAAGGTTCGCCTGTCCAGCATGGACATCATGGCTTGCTGCTGCAGATTGCGGTCTTGGGCATAAATCACGTCCTCCGCGTACCAGTCACGCCAGCTTGCGAAGCTCGATTGCAACGGACTTGTAGGCAGGCGTTCCGCTCTGACGGTCGAAGGCCTCCAGACCGATGAGCACGTTGGCTTCCGGGTAGTAGGCCGCGCAACAACCCGCGGCAATCGGATAGGGAACGACCGACAGACCGCTCAACACACGTTCGCCGCTTCTGACTTCCACGACATCGCCGGAACTCAGCCCGCGGTTTCGCATGTCTTCTTCATTGACGAACAGCACATCACGACGCCCCTTGATGCCTCGATATCGATCGTCGAGCCCGTAGATTGTCGTGTTGTACTGATCGTGCGAGCGGATGGTCGTGAGCTGCAGCGAGGTGGATCTGGGATAAAGGGTGACGGTCTTGAACTCGGCGCGGCCGGATCCGGTCTGCCACGTTCGCCCGGCGGCTGCGTTCGGCAGATGAAAGCCTCCTGGAACCGCCAGTCGCTTGTTGAAATCCGTGAAGCCGGGAATGACGCGCTCCACGCAGTCGCGGATACGGCCGTAGTCCATTGCAAGTTCCCGCCAGTCGATCCTCGATGCAGGCACCGCGGCGGCGGCAATGCCGGCAACGATCCAGGGCTCGGAACGCACCTGTTCCGACGGTGGCTTCTTGAAACCGTGAGAAGCATGGACCATCGACATCGAATCCTCGACCGACACGCTCTGGATGCCCCCCGGCTGCGCATCGAGGTCGGAGCGTCCCAACGCCGGCAGTATCAGCGCGTCCTGCGTCGTCAGCAGATGACTGCGATTCAACTTCGTATGAATACCGACGTGCAGCGACAGCTTGGACATCGCCCGGTGTGTCTGTACCGGATCCGGCGCAGCGACCGCAAAATTTCCGCCCAGCGAGATGAGCACCTGGATCTCACCGCGCAGGATGCGTTCGATGCACTCCACGACGTTACAGCCGTGCTCCCGCGGCGATCTGATACCAAAGACCTGATCGAGACGGTCGAGCAGCCATGCCGGGGGACGTTCATTGATGCCCATCGTGCGATCGCCCTGCACATTGCTGTGGCCCCGCACGGGACAGACGCCGGCGCCGGGCCTGCCGATGTTGCCGCGCATGAGCAGCAGATTGGCGATCTGCTGGACGTTCTCGGTCCCATGCGCGTGCTGCGTAATGCCCATCCCATAGGCGATGATGGCACTCGGCGCGCGGGCGTAGAGCCGGGCCACGACGTCAAAGTCCTCGCGCGCCAGCGCACTCTCTCGCGTAATGACATCCCAATCGAGTTCGCTTACCTGCTGGCGAACGGTATCGAATCCGGTCGTGTGCGTCGCAAGGAATCCTTCATCGAGTACGGCGCCCCACAGCGGATCGCCCGGACTCTCGTGCAATTCGCACAAGCGCTTCATGATCCCCTGCAACACGTAGGGATCACTGCCGATACGCGGCTGGAAATAGTGGGTCGCAAGCACTGTGCCGCCGCCGGTAAGCATTTCCGTCGCGTGCTGGGGCGAGCGGAATTTCTCCAGACCTCGTTCCTTCAACGGATTGAACACAACGATCGGCACACCGCGTCGCGCGGCGTCGCGTAGCGTGCCCAGCATGCGAGGGTGGTTCGTGCCGGGATTGTGGCCGAAGCTCAGAATCAGATCCGTCTGCTCGAAGTCCTGGAGCTGGACGGTCCCCTTCCCCACGCCGATCGACATCGGCAACCCGACGCTCGTCGCCTCGTGACACAGATTGGAGCAGTCGGGCAGGTTGTTGGTACCGAACTCGCGCGCGAACAGCTGATACAGAAACGCAGCTTCATTGCTGGTGCGGCCGGAGGTATAGAACGCAGCCGCATGAGGCGTGGGCAGTCCTCGCAGATGACTGCCGATCAATGCCATCGCCTCGTCCCAGCTGACTGGCACGTACCGGTCGACCGACGCGTCATAGCGCAGCGGACACGCAAGCCGTCCCTGCGACTCCAGCCAGTAATCAGACCGCGCCCGCAGTCCGCTCACGGTGTGCTTTGCGAAGAACTCTGCATCGACGACCCGGGAAGTCGTTTCCCAGGCGACGGCCTTGGCGCCGTTCTCGCAGAACTCGAACGAGGATGTGTGCTTGGGATCGGGCCACGCGCAGCCTGGACAGTCGAAGCCGTTCGGCTGATTGGCCTTGAGCAGCGCCCGAACGCTGGTCAGCGGCGCGCCCTGCTCGCGAACGATGCGACCGGTCGCTGCCAGTGCTTCCCAACCTCCGGCGGCGTCGACGGAGTCTGGCCGTGTTTCCTTCGTCATGCGGCGACCTCCCTGGAATCCGCTCGCACCCGGGTCCCGTGCGAGTAGATGTTGCAGCGCTCCTCACGCAGAAAGCCCACCAGCGTGATGCCTGCACGCTCGGCCGTTTGCACCGCCAGACTTGAGGGCGCACCGATGGCCGCCACGACGCGAACCCCTGCGGCGGTCGCCTTCTGCACCATCTCGTATCCGGCCCGTCCGCTCAGCAGGACCACGCAGTCGCGCAGATGCTCGCCAGCCAATGCCGTGGCGCCGATGAGCTTGTCGAACGCGTTGTGACGCCCGATGTCTTCGAACAGACGGATCAGTCTGCCATCGAAGTTGAATGCCGCGACGGCATGCAGGCCACCGGTCGCGAGAAAGGACGGCTGGGCGCATCGCAGACGAGCCGGCAACCGACAAAGATTGCTCGCCTCAATCACCGGCGCCGCCTCGCCCGCGACGGCAACCACTGTCGCGGTCTCATCAAATGACGTCTTGCCACAGAGTCCGCAACTCGATGTCGAGCTGAAATTCCTCTCGACCGCCTTCAGTCGCGGCGTGCAGCCATCGTGCAATTCGACACGCAGCGCACCACCACCGCTGCAGGACCGTATCCCGCGGATCTGGTGAACGCCATCGATGACGTTCTCTGCGAGCAAAAAGCCCACAGCCAGTTCCCTGTCGTGCCCGGGCGTGCGCATCGTTACCGTGGCGGTCTGTACACGCGAGGACCAGCCGAGCCTGATTTCCAGCGCCTCCTCCACCGCAACGGCATCCTCGCGCCCTCTGCCGAGAGCATCGGTGATCCACACTTGCCGGCACTGCCCTCTCGAATCATCAATCATGTCGGCCATAGCGATGCCCTATGACGAAGTGGGATTCGGACACGTCTCCAGGCTCGCGACCGGAAGTGCATCCGTCTGCGATTCTACTCGCCAACAGGTCCCCTATGAAGAGGAATGCAACGATGTGCGCATATTCGTACAATACTTACGACGAGCCAAAGACCCTGGACTCGCCGAGGAACGCGCATGCACCGACATCAAATATCCTCTGCTGCATGCGCAGCAATCGTGCTGAGCCTGAACGCAGGAACCCTTGCGGCGCGAGACCTTCGCGATCCGTTTGACTGGCTGGACCGTATGAACCGGGCATCCTCAGTGATGCTGGCCGAGGAAAAGATCGTCACCGGTGAGCAAGCCGCAGAAATTGCAGGGGCGTTGAGAACACTGCATAACGAAGCCGACGCGCCGGGCTTCCAGCGCAGCGGCACCTATCTGTCCATCGAACCGCGGCTGCTGGAGATCGGCGGGCCCGAGGTGTCGCGCCTGCATACGGGGCGAAGCACCATCGACACGGGTCGTACGAATCTTCGGCTGCAACAACGCGAGCTCATCCTCCTCGCCTACCAGAACATGATCGAGGCGCGCGAGACCTTGCTTGCGTTTGCTCACGCGAACGCAGACGACCTCATCCCGGCCTATACCCTGGGCGTGCAGGCGCAGCCGACATCGATGGGCCACTACCTTGGCGGGTACCTGGCGGTCTACGAGCGCCACGCAAAGCTGCTGGAGGACACCTATCACAACGTCAATCAATCGCCACTTGGCGCAGCGGCCCTTGGAACGTCGAGCTATCCCATCAACCGGCAACGCCTCGCCGAATTGCTCGGCTTTGAGGCGCCCATCCGTAACTCCTTTGATGCGGTCCAGCTGGCGACACTCGAGGCCAGCATGCGCATCACTGCCGCGACGTCTGCCATCGCCATGACCACGGGCGAACTCCTGTCGGATCTCGACAACCAGTATCGGATGACCCACCCCTGGCTCACCCTTCCGCCGGCGCTGACCGGCGGCAGCAGCATCATGCCGCAGAAGGTCAATCCCAGCGCGATCAACGAAGCGCGCGCCCAGGCCAGTACGGTCCTGGGGCACGGCGTCTCATACCTGTTCGGCGCGCACAAGGCCGCTTCGGGCGATACCGATCTCATGTTCGCAGGGCCGACCGAAGCGCTCGCGGATACCGCGCAGTTGCTGCAGATGATCAAACAGATCTTCTCGGGCCTGCAGTTCGACAAGGAACGCGCGCACGACGAACTGCTGGCGGATTACGCCGCCGCCACCGAACTCGCCAACGCATTGCAGCTCACTGGAGGATTGCCATTCCGCGACGCTCACCACGTTGCCGCGGCGGTGGTGCAGTTCGGACGCCACAAGGGATTGCGCGCGACGGACATCTCCTTTCGGGACTTCAGGAAGATTTATGCAGACGTGGCCGCGACTCATCAGCTGCCGCCACTGGCTGGTGCCTTCACTCAGGAAGAATTCAAGCGCGTGCTGCGACCCGAGAACATGGTGGCTTCAAGCCAGGGCTACGGAGGACCGCAACCCGCCGAAGTCGCTTCCATGCTGCGAGAACTGGCAACTGCCATTCGGGCAGATCGCGACTGGCTCGGACAACGGCGCAATGAACTCTTAGCAGCAGATGCCGCGCTCGACGCCGCGTTTTCGGCGCTTTAGCGGCGTCACACTCGGATTCACGAACGGTGCAACCCGGCGAAAGAGTCCTTCGATGGACTCAGGACGAACGGAACGAAGGATGCGAGACACGACTAGCGCGCATCCGGCACTTCGATACGCTCGCCCGCAAGCAGCGGTGCGTGAACAGGCATCCGTCGTGCATGGCTTGCCTGCTCGAAGCTGTAGCCCAATGCCAGGATCCTCGCTTCGCTGAAGGCAGTACCAAGGAATGAAATGCCCACAGGAAGATCATCTGCAGTGAAACCGGCGGGAACGACCAGTTCCAGGAATCCCGCGAGGTTCGGCACATCGGCCGCGTTTGCGCCGCTGGGCGCCGCCAGGGGTACACCCAGCAGTCCCGGCCGCCGCGGCAGTGTCGGATACACGATCGCATCGAGCTTGTGGGCAGCAAACATCCCGTCAAGCATCGCACGCACCAGCGGCAGAGCGTGATCGCGAATCGCCAGGTAACGATAGTCGTCCACCGTCGGAGCGGCGAGTTCGCTCTGAAACAGGCTCCATCGTGGCGGGTTGGGACCTGCTCCGTCAGAGCGCGGGGCATTGATCGAATAGGAGCGCGTCAGAAGCTCGGCCGCCGACTTCGGATACGTCGGCCCCGTGGCACTCAGGTACTCGCCCACCTGCTGCACGAACTCGGCCTTCTGCACGATGCTGAAGAAATCGCCTTTGGCGTCGAGGAACCACCGAGGAAATTCGACGTCGACCACCGTGGCGCCCTGCTGCTTCATGATCTCGATCGCCGACTGGATCGTCCAATCGACTTCGCCATCCTGTTTCATGAAGTCTCGCGCAACTCCGATACGCGCACCCTTCAGGGCGTCCGCCTGCAGGAATTTCGTGTAGTCCTTCTCGATCCTTCCCTGGCTCCGCGCCGTCGCAGGATCGGCGGGATCTACGCCCGTCATTACGCTGAGCGCCGCCGCTGCATCATAGACACTGCGCGTCATCGGGCCACTCATGTCGAGAGACAGGGCCAGCGGAATGATCCCGTCCCGACTGATGAGTCCGTAGCTCGGCTTCAGCCCGACGATCCCATTCACCGATGCGGGAGCACGGATCGATGCCGCAGTATCGGTACCCATTCCAACCGTGGCGTACCCGGCGGCAATGGCCACGCCGGTGCCGCACGACGAGCCGGACGGCGTACGCGCCAGGTCGTGCGGATTCTTCGACTGCCCGCCCAGGGAACTGTTGCAGCCACCCGTGGCGAACTCGGACAGGTTGACCTTCGCGAGGATGATGGCGCCCGCGTCCCGCAGCCTCTTCACCACGAACGCGTCGTCTGGCGGCATCGAACCTTCCAGCAGCAATGACCCGCCGGTCGTCGGCATGTCACGCGTATCGATGTTGTCCTTCAGCACGACGGGAATACCGTGCAAGGGTGAGCGGCGACCTCTTTCCTTGCGCTCGACATCCAACGCACGCGCCGTTTCCAGCGCCCTGGGATTGAGAACGAGCACAGCCCGCAGTTGCGGACCCTGCCGGTCGTAGGCAGCAATGCGGGCCAGCGACAACTCGACGAGTCTTTCCGCCGTCAGCGTACCCGCGTCGAACGCCGCATTGAGATCGGCGATCGTCGCCTCATCGAGCGTGACTGTCCTGGCATTGGCCGACATGCTGGCCATGCCTGCAGCAATCACCACGACGGCGATGCAGCGCGCAAGCCTGCTCACGACTCGAGTGCCCTTGCCCACCGGTGATATCGCGCGGATCACACCTCGACGCTTGCGGCGTCGTAGCTGTAGATCCATTCGTCAGAGTCACGCAGATTGGCGGCGACCCGGTCGATGTGGACGCGAGCGGTATCGGGGTGGCCCAGGTCCGGATGGTGATAGCTCGAGCGATTGGCAGAGGACTTGTTGACGATCTCCGTGGTACGCGGAATGCGCAGTTCCTCGTACCGCTTCAGTGCCGTGCCGATGTCGTATCGCTCCAGGCAACGAGCGAGTATCAGGCCATCCTCGATCGCCATGTTGGCGCCGGCCCCGAGATACGGCAGCGTCGGGTGACACGCATCGCCCAGCAATGTCACGCGCCCTTCGCTCCACTGCTTCATCGTGGGATGGAGGAACAGGGCCCACTTGTAAGGCTTGTCGATGCTCTTGATCAGCGTCTGGATGTGCGGATGCCATCCTTTGAAGTCGCCGAGCATTTCTTCGGTGGTGCCGAGTTCCGTCCAGGACTCGACCTGCCAGTCATCGCGGTCGACATGACCGACGATATTGATCAGTTCGCCACGCCGGATGCGGTAGACGACCCAGTGTCCGTTCAGGCCCATCCAGCTCTGTCCGCAGTACGTTCGCACCTCTTCGGGAAGACTGTCGACCGGGATGATGCCGCGCCAGGAAATCGCGCCGGTGAATTCCGGCTTCGAGGCCCCGAAGAGTTGGCGGCGCACGACCGAATGCAGTCCGTCCGCGCCCACCAGTGCGTCGCCCTTGAAACGACGGCCGTCGGCAAGATGCAGTTCCACCGCCTCGCCCGTCTTTTCAAATCCGGCGACGCGCGCGTTCACCTGGACCGCACCGGGCTGCAGCTTCTCCAGTTCGTCCACCAGGATGGCGTGCAGGTCTGCCCGATGCATCGCGACGCCCGGCAATCCATATTTTGCAATGAGGTTGTCGACAGAGAACGGCACCGTCGCACAGTGTCCCGTGTCCCACACCCGCATTTCGCGGCACTTGGGAACGTAGCCGTCCCTGAACACCTGCTCCTGCAGCCCAAGGGCTGCCAATGCACGAAATCCATTGGGGCTGATGCGCACACCCGCACCGATCTCGCCCAGGGCCCGCGCCTGCTCGAAGACCTGCACCTTGAAGCCGTACTTCGCGAGCGCGATCGCGGCCGTCAAGCCGCCGAGTCCGGCGCCCGCGATCAGGATGTTTGAATTGGTCGTCATCATCATCGTCCTATAAATCGATCAGGAGGCAATGCTGTCCGGTCGGCGACCGCTGGCTATTGACTGGACCATGCCCACCGCGTCCGTCGTCGAAACGACAGCGGCATACTTGCTGGCGATATCGAACAGGTTCACGGCATGACACACCGGCGCACGGTCGTAGCAGGCGTCGTGCGGCACCACGACCTTGTAGTCATAGGCAGCCGCGTCGACGACCGAGGCCCGGATACAGCCGCTCGTGGTGTTGCCCACCATGAACAATGTGTCGGCCTGCATGACATGCAGATACTTGAGCAGGGGTGTGCCGAAGAACGCGCTTGGCGCCGTCTTCGGCATCAGGATGTCGTTCTCCTGCGGCGCAGTCTCGCTCACGAACTCGTAGTGCCGCGGATTGCGCGCGACGGTTGGAATCCGCGCATGAGTGCCGCTGTACGGCCGACCCGACATGTGCGGATAGATGATCGGAAATCCATGTTCGCGGAATGCCGCAATGATCCGCACCATGTGCGGAATTGCCCGCCACGCGTATTCACCGCAATTCAGCGGGTGATAGGCGATGGCCTCCTCGACCGGCATCGGTCGTTCACCACTGGTGGCGTACTGAGTATCGATCACCAGCAGCGCCGGCTTGATGCCCGGCTGCATCGGCTTGGCAAAGCCGGCGCGGCGATACAGCTCAAGCGTCTCGGCAGGGATGAAACCATCCCATGGCGTGCTCATGGCGCTCTCCTGTTCATGTTCATACGTGGTGATCCCGGCTCAATCCGATTTTTTCTGCTGGCCGGCAACATCGAGAATGGCTTCCACGATCGGGATATAGCCCGTGCAGCGACAGATGTTGCCGGAGATCGCTTCGCGCACCTCGTCGGCCGTGGGCGATGGGTTGTCCTTGAGGAAGGCTTCCGCGGTGATGAGAAACCCGGGCGTGCAGAAGCCGCACTGCAGCGCGTGATGACGGTGAAATGCCTCCTGCAGGGGCGAGAGCTTGTCGTTCACGGCCATACCTTCCACCGTGCCGAGCGTTGCGCCATCCACCTGCACGGCGAACATCAGGCATGCCCGCACCGACGCCCCATCCAGATTCACCGTGCACGCTCCGCACACGCCGTGCTCGCATCCAACGTGCGTACCGGTGAGGTTCAGATCATCACGGAGGAAATCGGCCAGTGTGCGGCGCGGCTCCACCTTGCCAGTGACGACCTTGCCATTCACGGTCAAGGAGATATCGACGAGAGTGGTCATGCGACATCCTTCAAGGGAGTGGCTTCCGCGGCCTGCTTCAGGGCGCGATACACCAGCGTCTCGATCAGCTGGGTACGATATTCGGAGGAAGCATGGAGATCAGAGCGGGGATTGATGGCTGCAGCCGCTGCACGACCCGCCTCGCGTGCCAGCGCATCGGTCATGCGCCGGCCGTCGATGGCATCTGATGCCTCCGCCGACAGCAACGGGATGTCATCGACACCAAAGATGGCGATGCGCGAAGCGACCGCTACGCCGTCCGCCTCGATATCCAGCGTGCAGGCAACGCCCGTCAACGCAAAGTCGCCGCGGCGCCGGGAGATCTCCTGGAATCCGCAGCGACGCACACCGGGCATCGATGGAAAGATCACCTCGGTGATCATCTCGTCGGGCTCGAGCGCTGTTGTCAGGATACCGAGAGGCAGTGCGGCGGCGGGTATCTCCCGACTGCCCGCTGCAGAGGTGGCGACGATCGTGGCGTCGAGCGCAAGACACAGCGCCGGCCACTCTGCGGCGGGATCTGCGTGCGCCAGGCTCCCGCCGATCGTCCCGCGGTTGCGAATCTGCACGTGGGCGATGTACGGCATCGCTTCGTGCAACAAGGGCATATTCCTGCGGATCAGATCGGACCTTTCAACCGTGCGGTGACGCGTCATCGCACCGATGCGCACCGATCCATCCGCCCTGACGTCGATGCCGGCAAGCTCCGGTATGCGGTTCAGGTCGATCAGCAGCTCGGGTTGCGCCAGACGGAAGTTCATCATGGGCACGAGACTCTGTCCGCCGCCCAGCAAACGCGCATCCTTGCCGCTCGTCAGCGCATCGAGCGCCTCGCTCACCGTTGTCGGTGCAATGTATTCAAACGAACACGGCTTCAAGACCCCTCCTCTCATTCATCGCTGACATGCCGGCCTGAACTACCTGAGCTGCGCGGCCGTGGCTTCGATGGAGGCCACGTCAAAATCGTTGATCTGGCCGACCAGATCGTTGGTGAAGAACTTGCCCGGATCCACATCGGCATCGGCCAGAACACCACCGGCGTGGAGCGTGGTGATCAACGCCCTCCATGTATCGGGTGGAAATTCGCCGAAGCGTTGCGGCTGGCCTTCCGGGAACGCCAGGTACGACTTCATGTTCTCTTCCAGCACCTGGACCTGACGCGCCAGTTCCTTCTCCGGCTCGTTCCGCGGCTTCAGGTTCGGGTAGTACTTCCAGAAATTCTGCACGCACCACTCGGGCGAAATTCTGCACACCACGGTGCCCTTGGCGGCTGCCCGGCCAAAGCCCGCCAGAACCTGCGGCCTGGTCTTGAGCGTGTCCTCATGGGCGAAGTAGCCGTAGGAGAAGAGGCTGGCGATGTTGGGCGGCAGCGGCAGACGCTTCAGACGAGTGGCAGTGCTGGCTTCGAAGAGCGCGATGTTGCCGTTGTAGGTGTTGAAGGCATCAACCCGCCCGTCCGTCAGCGTCTTGAATGAGGCACTGCCGGCGCCGATCGCGATGATCTCCGCGTCGTCGGGTCCCAGCCCGTTCTCTTTCAGGATCAATCGGCTGACGGGCATATGGGCATTGGCCAGCGAACTCACGCCAATCTTCTTGCCGCGCAGATCCGCGATGGAATTCACAGGGCTGTCGGGCGGAACCACGAACTGCCAGATGTTGTCCCGCAGACCGTTGTAGAAGAACTTCAGCGGCAAGGGGGATTTGCCGGGCTGGTTCGCAAGGATCAAGGGCTCACCGCCGCCACCGCCGATCAGAATCGACTTGACGGCCACCTGTGACATCACGATCGAACTGCCCTGAAATTCCTGGATCCGGACACTGAGTCCTTCGCTCTCGAAGTAGCCGAGTTCCATTGCTGCCGTGATATTGGCGACGTTGACTCCGACGTTGGTCGGCGAGGCGAAGACGACCTGCTCCTGCTTCTGCTTCGGCTCCTGCTTCTGTGAGCAGCCAGACAACGCGGCCACGAGAAGCAGGATCGCCGCGGCTTTTGCTGCCGGACTTCCGATGCCCTTCCACTTGCTTCTGCGCACGCTGCGCTGCTCCTGATGCCTGCTCACTGGCGACCCGCCGCCTGCATCTCCGGCACGACGATACGTCCGGTGTCGACGATCTGTTCACCGTCGAGATAGAGACTGCAATTGCGCAAGGGAATGTCGAGGTGGCACGCCGTATCGTTCGTTCCACCCAGTTCGGTGTTCGGCCCGGTCGAGAACAGCACGTTCCCGTAGTACGACAGTGCGTTCATGATGCGCTCTTCGTGAAGTCGCTGACTGGCCAGCATGTGGTACCACGTGGCGCGTTCGTGCAGGCCCCAGCCGATGTGCGAGATCGCATAGGCGCGTGGATCACGAAAGCTTTCCATGTAGTCGCGTATCAGCGCAGCGTCCATGCCGTCGCCCGCGATGCGGGTGATGAAGCCTTTTTCGATGGTCAGCGTCACCGGATCCCGGACATAGCGTTTGAACGCGCAGATGATGTCGCCGGGCGCAAGCACCACCGTGCCATCGACTCCGCCATCGTTGCCGTTGGTAAAGAGAAATGCCGATGGAAAGTGATCCCATCGCCCGGGCTTATCGGTGTAGCCATACTGCGTCATCACCGGATACTGCTGCAGACGGTAGACGACATCGGTACCTGCCGCCGACGTGACACGCAGCTCACGCGCCTTCTTGAGCAGGCGCTCTCCCGCTTCCACGCGGCGACGATGATCGGTCGTCGGAAACATCTGTTTCAGAATATGCAGCGGTTCCACGACCAGCAGAATGCGCACGCCGGCCGCCTGCAATTCGAGTTGCTCGGCCGAAAACAGCATGCCCATGAGATCGATGACCATGTTGGCCGACTTCAGGGCCTCTACCGCGCGACGATTGCCTGCCAGCGGCGACCTGCCTACAACGCCCGCCGCATTGGCGACCGCCAGGTCCGGAATGTTGACGTGAAACACGGAGGCGCCAAGGTTGCGCGCAGCAAGCATGAACGCCTGCGCAGTATCGCCCTTCGCTGTCCCCGCACTGAGCACTGCGACGGTTTCACCCGTCTTTACTGCGCAGAGTTCGAGTTCCGCCGTGAAGACGCGCAGCATGTCGATATCGATTTGAGTCATGTTCAGTTCCTGCAGAAGGATCCGTGGAGGCCGTGGACGCTCTCGCCGTGCATCACCTGGTACGAATGGTCCGGTCCCAGAAGGCGATCTTGCGATGCGCCCAGCGCACAAACCACGTGCCGACCAGAGAAAGCACGATCAGCGTGACGATCGCGGCAAACATCACCGGAGTATTGAAGTTCGCCATCGCCGACTGGATCAGATAGCCGAGTCCCTCTGACGATCCAAGGAACTCGCTGACGATCGCACCGATGAAGGCGAAGACAATCGTGATCTGCAACCCGGCGAAAATGTTCGACGTGGCAGAAAACATCTTGACGCGAAAGAACGTGAGCCATGTGGGCGAAGAGAATGCCCGCATCATGCTCAGCAGCGCCGGGTCCGTTTGCCGGATGCCCTGGACCGTGTTCACGAACAGGGGGAAGAAGCACATCATCGCCACCATAGCGATCTTCGAAGCCAGGCCGTAGCCCAGCCACACCATGAGCAAGGGTGCGATGGCGATTTTCGGCGTCGACTGCAGGCCGATGATGAGCGGGTAGACGAACTTCTCGAACGTGCGCGATTCCGCGAGCAGCGCTCCGACAATGACCGCTGCACCGCACCCCAGGAGATAGCCGCTGAGGGCCGACTTGAGCGTGTACGCAAGATGCGGATAGAGCGTCCCGCCATCGACGAACCCGATCCACAGTTCGCGCAACACCGCCGTGAGACTCGGGAAGACGTACTCCGGCACGTCAAAGTAGGTGACCGATGACTGCCACACGAGCAGCAGCACGCCCAGGGTAATGGCGGGATACAGAAACGACGTGATTCGATCTGCACTGAAGCGCGATGCGGGGCGATCGGCTTTGTATGCGGGCAGAACGACTGTGGATGATGAGTTGGACACGTCGTTCTCCTTCAGTGGGTGTACAGCTTGCGCAGGCGTCCGCAGAGTTCTGCGAAGTCCGCGGTCGCCATCGTTTCCAGCGCCCGCGGCCGCGGCAGAGTGACGGAGACCTCTTCAATGAATCGACCCGGCGAGGACGACATCATCAGGACACGGTCGGAGAGGAAGACCGCCTCAGGGATGCTGTGGGTGATGAACAGGACGCTCTGCCTGCTCTTCTCCAGAATCTCCTGCAACTCGATCGACATGCGTTCGCGGGTCATCGCGTCCAGTGCCGCAAACGGCTCATCCATCAACAGCAGCTTGGGGTTGTGGATCATCGCCCGGGCCAGACCGACGCGTTGCTGCATGCCGCCCGAAAGCTCATCCGGATAATGCTTGGCGAACTTGGGCAGCCCCACGAGCTGCAGAAGCGAATGCGCCCGATCCAGGTAGTCGGCTCTCTGCAACCGCATTGCATCGATGGGAATGAACATGTTATCGAGAACCGTCAACCAGGGCAGCAGCCGCGGCTGCTGAAAGACGATCCCCACATCGCGGTGGGGCGTTCCATCCATGGTCTGGCCGAACAACGAAACCTTCCCGCCCGTTGCCTTGTGCAGTCCTGCGACAACACTGAGCAGCGTCGACTTGCCGCAGCCGGAAGGTCCGAGAATCGAGACGAACTCGCCCGCATGCATCGTCATGCTGACTTCGTGGACCGCGGAGATGGGTCCCCGACTCGTCGGGTAGACGACTGACATGGCATCGACACGCAGGATCTGTTCCCTGCTTTGCGGTGTCATGGAGGGCTGACCGAACCGGGCGCGAGCGCCGGGATCGGAAGAAGGTATTGTCATGGCGCTCACAGCGTTGCCTTTGGTTCTCATGCTTGCCGCAACCTAGGATTCATAGTGAATGCCGATCCGGGTGGTCGCGCTGGTGCCCGGGCCTGCTGATCTGCCGGCCCGGGCCTCCCGCATCAGCCGCGACAGATTGTTGGGCGAGATCGGCAGATCGTTGACCTGCACACCCATCTCGGAGAGTGCATTCGAGACAGCATTCGACAGGACGGCACCGGTCGCGGAAATCCCGCCCTCGCCGGCGCCCTTGACACCCAGCGGATTGAGTTTCGAACGCGCTTCCTCCAGCGTCTCCGCCTCCAGGTTGGGGAAGTCGGTCGCGGTCGCCACGAGATAGTCGGCGAGGCTGCCCGTCAGAATCTGTCCGGAATTGTCGTAGACGAACTCTTCGAGGAACGTTCCGCTCAATCCCTGCAGCGACGCTCCGAGCGTCTGACCGTGCACGATCATCGGGTTAATGGCACGCCCGATGTCCTCGACGGTCAGGAAGCGCAGCACATCCACAACGGCAGTCTCCGGATCGACGGCCACGTGGGCTGCCTGCGCACCATAACTGTAGGTGAGCACGCTGTTCTTGTAGGTACCCATTGCCTGCAGCCGGTCGAGCGCATCGATCTCCCTGGCCGACTGAACCACCTGTTCGAATGAGGCAAGCGGCGCCGTTTCGCCCTGGCGGTATACGGCCCCCGCTCGGTACTCCAGACTTTCGCGTGCCTCGTTGTAACGCAGGGAGGCGATGTTCAGTATTTCCTCGATCAGATTGTTGGCAGCGATGAAGACCGCACTGCCACCCTGAACTGCGTTGCGACTGTGGCCGTGACCGTTGGCGTTCTCCACATAGTTCGTACTGCCGTGGAAAACCCGGAAGGTGTCATAGGGCAAACCGAGCTGTTCAGCAGCCACCTGCGCCATGCTCGTCTCCACGCCTTGCCCCGAACTCGACGAACCCACATAGACTTCGATCTCGCTGGCCGATTTCACGACACAGCGCGCGTCCTCCGAGGGGCCCATGCCGGTCGAATCGAGATAGCAGCAGACGGCGACACCATGCCACTTTCCGTCGATGAGCTTGCCCGCCTTGTGCTTCAGATTGTCGTAGTCGAACAGCTCGAGTGCGCGTTCCAGCGTGCGGTGATAGTTGCCGGTGTCGTAATCGCTCTCTGCACCGAACGGCACGAGCTTGCCTCCCTTGTAGGGCATCTGCTCTTCGCGTATCAGGTTCCTGGCGCGAAACTCCAGCGGATCCCAGCCCAGCTCCGCGCAGGCCACATCGAAGATCCGTTCGCAGAAGAAAAAACCTTCGTAGCGACCGGGTCCGCGGTACGTTCCAACGGGCGTCTTGTTCGTGACGAGGACATTCACGTCGCAGGCGTAGTTGTCGATCCGATAGGGCCCGGGAATGAACTGCGCCGTCTTTGCAGGCACGACCGCGCCGCCGCCGCCCGCCGCATAGGCGCCGAGGTCGGTGAACAGGCGGGCACGCATCCCGGCGATCGTGCCATCCTGGTTGAGCGCCACCTCGATCTCGCAACTCTGCTCACGTGAGTGCTTGGTGGCGAGAATGTGCTCGCGCCGATCCTCGATATATTTCACCGGGCGCTTGAGCTTCATCGACAGGAATGCGATCAGGAGATCTTCCGGATAGAAATGACCGCGCACGCCGAAGTTGCCGCCGGTATCGTTCTCGATATAGGTGACCTTGCTGCGATCGAGCTTCAGCATGTCCGCCAGCCGGTCCCTCGTCCTGGCAGGAATCGCGGTTGCACCCCAGCACGTGAGCGTGCCGGCGCCCTCGTCCCAGCTCGCAAGATGTCCGCGCGTTTCCAGCGGCATCCCGGTGTGACGATGACAGCGAAAGATTTCCTTGCGCGTGTAGAACGGCGCTGCAAAGGCGGCATCGACATTGCCGCGCTCCACCCGATAGCTCGAAGCCAGGTTGGTTCCGGACGCAGCGTGCACCAGCACCTCGTCGCGAAGCGCCTCGTCGATGTTCGTGACAGCCGGGAGCTGCTCGAGATCCACTTCGATGAGATCTAGTGCATCTTCGGCGATATAGCGATTCTCGGCGACGACCACCGCGATCGGCTCGCCGACATATCGGACCGTATCCACCGCAATCGGCCACTGCAGGTATCGATCGTAGCCCGGCAGTGTCATGTACTGCGGCATCTGGATGAGCGTGGCGCAACCCTGAACATCCCTGGCCGTGATCACAGCCAGCACGCCAGGCAGTGCTGCGGCCTTGTCGGTCTGGATGCTCCTGATACGGCCGTGGGCAAACGCACTGCGCAGAATCGCGGCATGCACGGTGCCCGGCAATTTCATGTCATCGACATAACAACCGCGGCCGGTGAGAAAACGGGCGTCTTCGCGGCGCAGCACCGACCTGCCGATCATCGAAACCGTCGAGTCAGGGGAAGTATCAGGATTCATCAGCCGCTTCGCGCACCACACAAACCGCCCATGGACACTGCTGCCTGCCTCGTTGCAAGTGCCCGGCGAGCCTGCGTCCTTCGCGGCAGCCACGCCAGTGGTTCAGCTTGCGTGGATGACGATATTCAGCACGTCGTTCACATATTCGATGCTAGGGCGGATCGTAGGCGGGGTCAAGGCCGATGGCCCGGGCCTTCCGCACGTACCATTCGCACGGTGCAGCACTGCGCAATGCCGTCGACGCGCCCTCTGCCTGTGCAGCAAAATGCCGACGATTCGCACCTTCGGATGCCCGCTTGAGAACCGCGGCCGGTCGCGGAATTTCGTCCAGCATAGGCACGTCGAAACACGAATGCGGCCCTTTCCTTGCCGGGCACCAGGCGCCGGGATCCGGGCGGACTTGACTGCATCGAACCCCTCTCCTATGGTCCCATATGTGCACGATGTGCCTTTATAAGACCTTTCACCCATCGAAAAGAGAACCGTCGATTGAAACCGAGGACCCGGAATGGACTTTGATCTGACCGATGAACAGCAGATGCTCAAGGACAGCGTCGAGAGCCTTCTGACTGACAACTATGACTTTGCGCGGCGCAAACTCGCCGCCGGACAACCGAGGGGTTGGAGCGAGGCGCTCTGGCAGCACTTTGCCGAACAGGGCCTGCTCGGGGCGCCCTTTGCCGAAGCAGATGGCGGCATCGGCGCCGGTGCCATCGAGACGATGATCATCATGGAGGCGTTGGGGCGCGCGCTCTCGCTGGAGCCCTATCTCGCGACCGTTGTACTCGGCGGAGGGTTCCTGCGTCATGGCGCCACGAGCAACCAGCGCGCAGCGCACGTGCCGACACTCATCGACGGATCGCAGACCATGGCGTTTGCCCAGCTCGAGGAGCAATCGCGCTACGACCTCAGCAATGTCGCCACCACGGCGAAGCGGCGCGGTTCGGGCTATGTGATCGACGGGAAGAAATGCGTTGTCCTCCACGGCGACAGTGCGTCGACGCTGGTGGTGAGCGTGCGCACCGCTGGCGGCAGCCAGGACGACCTCGGCATCGGCGTCTTTCTCGTTCCTGCCAACGCGCTTGGCGTGACGGTACGGGGATATCCGACACAGGATTCGCTGCGCGCGGCAGATATCTCCTTCGACAATGTTGAAGTCGACGCGGATGCAGCGATCGGTGATCCGGAGAATGCGCTGCCGCTGATCGAACGCGTTGTCGATGAAGCGCGCGTCGCGCTGTGCTGCGAGGCTGTGGGCGCGATGGACGCATCGCTCCAGATGACGGTTGAGTATCTCAAGAGCCGCCGCCAGTTCGGTGTCGCCATCGGCTCCTTCCAGGCGCTGCAACATCGGGCAGCCGACATGTTCGTCACCCTCGAACAGGCGCGCGGCATCACCATGTATGCGTCCATGGCGCAATCGCTGGATGCCCGTGAGCGCAGCAAAGCCACTGCTGCGGCAAAGGTGCAGATCGGACGATCCGGAAAGTTCATCGGCGAGCAGTCCGTCCAGCTCCATGGAGGCATCGGCATGACCATGGAAGCGCAGATCGGCCACTACTTCAAACGACTGACCATGATCGAGAAGACGTTCGGCGACTCGCACTTCCATTTGCAGCGACTCGCTGCTCAGGGAGGACTGCTCGACGCAGCCTAGTAGAGTCAGCAACGAAAAAAGCCGGAAAAATGCACAACGCCCCCATCGATCCGCTGCTGCCGCTTTTCGAGCGGGAACGCGCTGCGAACCGCGCGATGGCGATCGGCATTCTCCTGGACACCGAGGGTTCGACGTACCGCAAACCCGGCGCCCTGATGCTCATTGCAGCCAACGGTGAATTCGCCGGGCTGCTGTCGGGTGGATGCCTGGAAGGAGATCTGCAGCATTACGCCGAAGGCGTCATCGAGACAGGTCAGCCACGCTTCGTCGACTACGACACGCGGGGAACGGACGATGCGCTGTGGGGAATCGGGCTCGGCTGCGAGGGAGCGATGCGGATTCTGCTGCTGCGCATCGGTCCGGAGAATGAGTGGCAACCGCTGAGCTGGCTGGCCAATGCATTGGCCCGTCACGCCGCGACTGCCGTCGGCATCCTCACGGAGTCCACAGACCCGCGGCTGCCGGTGGGAAGGGTCGAATTACCGGACCACACGCAGGACCCGCAGATCAGGGACGCACTCCAGCGTGCAGCGCACACCGGCAAAGTCGATTGGCTCACCCCGGAGTCGACGCATGGGAAGCTGTTTATTCTGCCGCTATCCCTGCCGCCCCGACTCCTGCTGCTGGGTGCGGGGCCCGACGCCCTGCCCGTCGTCGACTTTGCATCGCGCCTGGGCTGGAAGGTGACCCTCGTCGATCATCGACCCGCGTACGCGCAGGCGCCGCACTTTCCGGCAGCCGAACGCGTCGTCCTGTCCACGCCGGAGGCGGTGGCGGAAACGCTGAACCTCGCAGACTTCTCGGCCTGCGTTGTCATGAGCCACCATCTGCCATCGGATCTGAAATACCTGCGGGTACTCTCCTCGGCATCCGTCCCGTATGTCGGCCTGCTCGGTCCGCCGGCACGACGCAGGCGGTTGCTGGACGATCTCGGCGCGCAGGCAGAGAAACTGCAGCCCCGATTGTTCGCCCCGGTGGGCCTGCCCATTGGCGGCCGCACGCCGGAGTCGATCGCTCTGTCCATCGTCGCCGAGATCCATGCCTTCGTGCATGGCGCGCCGGGTATTCGAACCGCGACGGCGTGAGTCGACGGTGGCGCTCTCGATCTATCGATTTCCGTCAAAGAGCGCAGCCAGCTGCTCCATCAGCACGGGTGCAAGCTGATCCGTGTCGTCTATGTTGACCGCGTGACGGTAGTAGCGCGCGACGTCGTGGCGAATACCGATCGCCACCAGTTCGATCTCCGACCGCGTCTCGATCCAGGCAATGACTGCGCGCAGGTGATCCTGCAGGAATGTGCCGGGATTCGTGGAAAGCGTTGAATCATCGATCGGCGCGCCATCCGAGATTACGATCAGAATGCGCCGGGTCTCCGGTCGGGCGATGAGACGCCCGTGCGCCCATAGCAGCGCCTCGCCATCGATGTTTTCCTTGAGCATTCCCGGCTTCAGCATCAGGCCGAGACTGCGTCGTGCGCGACGCCAGGGCTCATCGGCCGCCTTGTAGATGATGTGCCGCAGATCATTGAGGCGACCGGGCAGCGGTGGCCTGCCGCGCTTCACCCAGTCGTCGCGCGAACGCCCGCCCCGCAACGCACCGGTAGTGAAGCCGAGGATTTCGGTCTTGATGCCGCAGCGCTCGAGCGTGCGGGACAGGATGTCGGCAGAGATGGCAGCGACCGTGACGGGGCGCCCACTCATGGACCCCGAGTTGTCGATCAGCAGACTCACCACCGTGTCGCGAAATGCACCGGTCTTTTCGCGCATGTAGGACACCGGATGCAGTGGCGCGGCAACGATCCGGGCAAGCCGCCCGGCGTCCAGGACCCCCTCCTCCGTATCGTGTTCCCAGTTGCGTGCCTGCTGCGCCATCAGGCGACGCTGCAGGCGATTCGCAAGCCTGCCGATGATGGATTCGACAGGACGGACCTGCTCGTCAAGCGCCTGACGCAGCTGCGCCAGCTCCTGCGCATCGCAAAGCTGCGTTGCCGCGACGACCTCGTCGTAGGACTTCGTGAAGACGCGATAGGACGTCTGGGGTCCGGCAACTTCCTCACCCTTGTACGGCTGCGAACTGCGCGTTCGTACAAATGCCTCCTCTCCACTCTCTGTCCCGCCTCCGGAAGACTGCGGATCGGCTGGTCCCACGCGGTCATCGTGAGCGGACTCATGCCCGACAGCGGTTTTCCGCCCGGAAGAATTCGTCGGCAGATCCCGCGTGAGCTGCCCTGACTTCTCGGCTGCAGATGGCATCTGCCCGGCCTCGGAGACGGCGGTTTCCGGCTCGTCCTGAGCGAACGCACCGACCCCGAGCGCCATCAGAAGACGATGGGTTTCTTCGGCGAAGTCCTGCTGATCGTCGAGCAACTGAGGCAACCGCCCCAGCAGCCGCACATCCGTCTTTTCCGCAAACCATTCACGCCACAAATGCGCTGCCCGCCGTGCGGCCGGCGGCAGCTGCTCTCCGGTGAATGCCTCGAACGCCAGCAGTCGCAGCGCATCGACCATGGACACTTCGGTCCTCGACTGGACCCGATCGAGCCCGCGACCGCTGCAATAGCGTTCCAGTAGCATTTTGATGTTGTGACGAACCCCCGGCATCCGTCGTGCACCCAGTGCCTCGCAACGCATCTGCTCGAGCGTCTCTGACAACATGCGGACAACGACGTCGCCGCGCAGCTGGCTTGCATGAATGTCCACATCGTGATGACGCAGGCGCAGCGCACAGGCGTCCGCAGCGCCGCGGATGGCGGCGATCTCGGCCCGCGAGCTGGCGAGCGAAGGATCCGGAATGGTGACGCAGTTTCCCGCGACGCCGATGGGGTCATTCGCGAAGACCACTTCCACCAGGGGATTGGCGGCCAAGGCCCTGATCGCGCTCCTGGTCGCGTGCATGAACAATTCCGTGGACGCGTCATGGACCATGATTGCCCCGTCCGCTCAGCTCCTTCCGGCGGTTCCGGTCAGTGGCAGTTCCTCGTTCATGCAGCGCTGGAACAACTCGGCGATGACGGCACGCTCGGACTCATCGCACTTGTTGAGGAACGCAAGACGAAAGGCCTGGGCGACATCGCCGAAGATCTCGATGTTCTCGGCCCAGGAAATCACGGTGCGCGGCGACATGACCGTGGAAATATCGCCCATGGCGAAGCTGCGGCGCGTGAGGCCCGCCAGCATCACCATGGCGCTCACCAGGTCGCGCCTGCCGGCAAAGGCAGGAACCTTGGCGAGAACGATCGCCTCCTCCTCCTCCTCGGGCAGGTAGTTCAGCGTCGCGACGATGTTCCAGCGGTCGAGCTGTCCCTGGTTCATCTGCTGCGTGCCGTGATACAGGCCCGTCGCATCGCCGAGCCCGATCGTATTGGCGGTGGCGAACAGGCGAAACGCGGGATGCGGGCGAATGACCCGGTTCTGGTCCAGCAGGGTCAGCTTTCCTTCGACTTCGAGAACGCGCTGAATCACGAACATGACATCGGGACGCCCCGCATCGTATTCATCGAACACGAGTGCGCAGGGATTCTGCAGTGCCCAGGGCAGCAGGCCTTCACGAAACTCCGTGACCTGCTTGCCATCCTTGAGCACGATCGTGTCCTTGCCGATGAGATCCATGCGGCTGATGTGGCTGTCCAGATTGACACGCACGCAGGGCCAGTTGAGACGCGCCGCCACCTGCTCGATGTGCGTGGACTTGCCGGTGCCGTGATAGCCCTGCACGAGCACCCTGCGGTTGTGGGCGAAGCCCGCCAGGATGGCGAGCGTCGTGTCGCGGTCGAAGCGGTAGGCACTGTCGATGTCAGGCACATGCTCGCCAGATTCGGAGAAGGCAGGCACCTGCAGATTGGTATCCAGGCCGAACAGCTGCTGAACCGACACAGTGATGTCAGGCAGGTATTTGTCGTCCACGCCGGCATGCATCTTCATTCAACCTTCTTACGCCGCAGGGTGTACCCCCTGCAAGAGGGCGCCTCCCGGGACGGTCATGGGTCGGGGGCCTGAAGCAGGTCTCTGGACTTCGCCTGCATATCGCCCATGGACAGATAGACCAGCAACGATATGAAGACGCAACCCGTGACATACCAGTAGAACCAGTTTTCATGGCCGATGCTCTTGAACCACAGCGCGATGTACTCCGCGGTGCCGCCAAACAGTGAAACGGCGACCGCGTACGGCAGACCGACACCCAGCGCGCGAATCTCTACGGGGAACAACTCTGCTTTGACCACGGCGCTGATGGAGCTGTACAGCGACGAGATCGACAACGCAGTCGTTACCAGCACGAAGGCCGTCCAGGCATCGTGTGTACGCTCCAGCGCAAACAGCAGCGGCACGGTCGTCATCAGCGCCAGCCCGCCGAACACGATCAGCATGGCCTGCCGACCGACGCGATCGGACATGGCGCCCATCAGCGGCTGCAGCATCATGAACACCAGGAGACTGCCGGCGGACACCAGCGTCGAGTCCTCCTTGCTGAGACCTGTCGTATTGACGAGGAACTTCTGCATGTAGTTGCTGAACACGTAGAAGTACAGAGTGCCGCCCATGGTCAGGCCGACCACGGTCAGCGTTTCACGCGGATAGCGCAGCAGCATCCGCAGCTGGCCGGCTTCACCGGGGCGGTTGCGTGACTTCTCGAACGATTCTGTTTCCTGCAGTCCGCGTCGAAGGTAGCCCGCTACCAGCGCGCCGGCCGCGCCGATGACGAAGGGAATACGCCAGCCCCAGGCATGCAGCTGTTCGGCATCCAGGAATACGAACTGCAACAGGAGCAGCACACCCAGCGCCAACAGCTGTCCCATGACCAGCGTCATGTAGAGTATTCCCGAATAGAGCCCGCGATGCTCCTGCGCCGCGATCTCGCTCATGTATGTCGCGCTGGTGCCGTATTCCCCACCCACGCTGAATCCCTGCAGCGCCCGGGCAAGCACGAGCATGACGGGGGCAGCCAGACCGATGGTCGCGTAACCCGGAGTCACCGCGATGATGAGCGAGCCGGCGCACATCAGCGTCACGGACAAGGTCATTGCAGCCTTGCGGCCCTGCCGATCCGCATACCGGCCCAGGATCCATCCGCCGAAAGGACGCACGAGGAACCCCACCGCGAAAACGGCAGCGACATTGAGCAGCTGTGCTGTCTGGTTGCCTTCGGGAAAGAAGGCATGCGCAAAGTAGATGGCGAATGCGGAGTAGGTATACCAGTCGTACCACTCCACCAGATTGCCGACCGACCCGCCAACGACGGACGCGAAACGGCGGCGCCGGCCATCCGGTGCGGAGATTGAGTTGATCAAGGTGCTACCTGGCTTCGCGGTTCGAAAGGCCGCGTTGCCACGGGCGAGTTCGACTGGACGCTCTGGATCGAACCGCTTGCGTCACCGTTACAATCCGAGAACGGCCTTGGCGATGATGCCTCGCTGGATTTCGTTGGTGCCGCCGTAGATGGTCACGCTGCGCTTGTTGAAATAGGTTGGCGCAATCTGCCGCGTCCAATCATCGGCTCCCCCGGCGGGCTCCTCTGACTCGTAGGGCGCAGCAAAGGGTCCAATCACTTCCAGCATCAGCTCGGTGGTGCGCTGCTGGATTTCGGAGCCCATGATCTTGAGGATCGAAGACGCCGGATCGAGCTGACCTTTCTCCTTGCGGGATTCCGCCGCCACGACACGCAGCTGGTTCATCTCCAATGCCTTGAGCTCGACCTCGAGCAGTGTGAGCCGCTCGCGGAATCCTTCATTCTCGATGAGCGGCCGCCCGCCCGCCTGGACCTGCGAAGCCAGCTGTTTTATGCGGCGGACACGCTCCTTCGACATACCCACACGCGCGATGCTCGACCGCTCGTGTCCGAGCATGTACTTGGCATAAGTCCAGCCCTTGTTCTCTTCGCCGACGAGATGATCGACCGGCACGCTGACGTCATCGAAGAAGACCTCGTTGACTTCATGGCCGCCGTCGATCGTCTGAATGGGGCGCACGGTAATGCCCGGCGACTCCATGGGCACGAGCAGAAACGAGATTCCAGCCTGCTTCTTTGCGTCAGGGTCGGTGCGCACCAGGCAGAAGATCCAGTTCGCATGCTGCGCCAGTGTCGTCCAGGTCTTCTGACCGTTGATGACATAGATATCGCCTTCACGCCTGGCGGTCATGCGCACCGAGGCCAGATCGGATCCTGCGCCGGGCTCGGAGAATCCCTGACACCACCAGTCATCGAGATTCGCAATGCGCGGCAGAAAATATTTCTTCTGCGCCTCGCTGCCGAAGGTGTAGAGCACGGGCCCCAGCATGTTGACGCCGAAGCCGAGTTGCGGCGGCGCCGGCGCCAGGAACATCTCTTCCTTGAATATGTAGTGCTGCACTGGCGTCCAGCCGGTACCGCCCCATTCCTTCGGCCACGCCGGTACTGCCCAGCCCTTGCGATTCAGGGCCCGCTGCCAGGCGACCATGTCGTCGCGGCTGAGCTCACGATCCTGCAGCAACCTGGCACGCACCTGCGATGGCACCGCGGAAGCAAAGAACGCGCGCACCTCTTCGCGAAACGCCACTTCCTCTTTGCTGAAACTGAGATCCATAGCTATTCCTCTCCGGTCGTTGCCGCCGCCGGATGTCAGCGCGCAATCTCGATCAGTCCCGCTGCGCCCATGCCACCGCCGACACACATGGTGACCACCGCATACTTCGCCTTGCGTCGCCGCCCCTCGAGCAATGCATGACCCACCATGCGCGCGCCCGACATGCCATAGGGATGCCCTAGCGCAATGGCACCGCCGTTGACATTGAGTTTGTCGGGATCGATACCCAGTTTGTCGCGACAGTAAATCACCTGGACTGCGAAGGCTTCGTTCAACTCCCACAGATCGATGTCATCGATCTTCAGTCCGTGTCGTTTCAACAGTCGCGGGACCGCGAGCACCGGACCGATGCCCATTTCATCCGGTTCGCAACCGGCCACTGCAAAGCCCCGGAAGATGCCCAGTGGCGCAAGACCCATCTCCTCGGCCAGCGCATCGCTCATCATCACGCAGGCGCTTGCACCGTCGGAGAGCTGGCTCGCATTGCCGGCCGTGATCGTCTTGCCCTCACGCACCGGCTTGAGCCCGGCGAGCGCCGCCGCATCGGTTTCCGGGCGTGGCCCTTCGTCCTGCGACAGCACGACCTCCTGATACGAGATTTCTTTCGTCGCCTTGTCGACCACACTTTTCCGGGTGCTGATGGGCACGATCTCATCGGCGAAGCGACCGCCCTGCATGGCTGCGGCCGTGCGACGCTGGCTTTCCAGGCTGTATTCATCCTGATCCTCGCGTGAGATGCCGTAACGCTCCGCAACAATTTCGGCGGTGTCGATCATGTTCATGTAGACGTCCGGCTTGATCTGCATGAGCGCCGGGTCGGTGATCCGGAACATGTTACGATGTTCGTTCTGCAGCAGACTCACCGACTCGAGGCCACCGGCCACGGCAATCTCCACGCCATCGAGCACGATCGACCGTGCCGCCATGGCAATCGCCTGCAATCCTGAAGAACACTGGCGATCGATCGTCGCCGCCGCCGCCGACACCGGCACGCCAGCCCGCAGCAGCGCCTTGCGCGCAATGTTGGCGCCTGTCGTGCCCTGTTGAATGGCACACCCCAGCACGACGTCTTCCACTGCCGCGGGATCGATACGCGCCCGGGCAAGTGCCTCTGCGATGACGTGTCCGCCGAGCGAAGCGCCGTCCGTGTTGTTCAGGGCGCCGCGAAACGCCTTGCCGACGGGCGTGCGCGCGGTTGAAACAATGACAGCATCAATCATGAGGCGAGGCTCTTTTGTCGAAGGCAATTGCGAGAATCAGGTGTTGTGCAGGACACAGTCGCAAAGATGCCGACCGCTGCGCCGCACGTCGCGCCGCTAACCCGACAGCAGCCAGCTCATCTCCTGGCGCTGACGCCTCTCAAAGGCCGTGATGTCGCCTTCATAGGTGAGCGTGAGATTGATTTCATCGACACCCCGCAGCAGACAATCCTTGCGGAAGGAGTCGATGTCGAAGTGATCGATCTTCCCGTCGGGTCCGCGCACGGTCTGAGCCGCCAGATCGATCCCGATCTGTGCACCGGGCGCGGCGTGCAGCGCGGCGCGCAGTTCGGCGACCCGCTCAGCACTCAATCTGATCGGCAGCGCGCCATTCTGAAAACAATTATTGAAGAATATGTCGCCGAAGCTGGGCGCGATGACCGCGCGAAAACCGTTGTCGATCAGGACGGTCACCGCACACTCGCGCGAGGAACCGCAGCCGAAGTTCCGGTCTGCCACCATGATCGCGGCGCCGTCATAGCCCTGCTGATTGAGAACGAAATTAGGCCGCTGTCTGCCTTCCGCATCGACCCGCAGATCGTGAAACATGATGCGCGCCTGTTCCGCGCGAGGCAGCCTGAGAAATCTTGCCGGCACGAGCTGATCCGTATCGACGTTCGGCAGATCCAGCGGCACGGCAACAGCATTGAGGGAAGTGAAGGGCTGCATGGTTACTCCGGGGACACGAGCCGGCGCACGTCGGTAAAGCGACCGGCGATCGCTGCGGCGGCGGCCATGGCCGGGCTGACCAGGTGAGTACGGACGCCCGGTCCCTGCCGACCCATGAAGTTGCGGTTCGATGTCGAGGCGATCCGCTGCCCCGGCCGACCGATGTCGCCGTTCATGCCGACGCACATCGAACATCCGGGCTGTTCACGCCATTCGAAGTTTGCGGCACGGAAAACCTGATCGAGCCCCTCCGCTTCGGCCTGCTGCTTGACCAGACCTGAACCTGGAACGATCCACGCCGGTACGATTGCCTTGCGGCCGCGCACGACGCTCGCGACCGCGCGCAGATCCTCGATGCGGCTGTTCGTGCATGAGCCGATGAAGACGCGATCGACAGGCAGCTCATCCAGTCGTGTACCGGGCGCCAGTCCCATGTATTCCAGCGCCCGCTTCATCGCGTCTTTCCTGGCGACGTCCGATACGGTGGCGGGATCGGGCACGCGGGCGCTGATGGGAAGCGCGTCCTCCGGACTCGTTCCCCACGTCATCATGGGTTCGATGTCGCCAGCCGCCAGCGTCACTTCGCGATCGAATGTCGCGCCGTCATCCGTAGGCAGCGTGCGCCAGAATGCAACCGCCTTGTCCCACTCGGCACCCTTCGGGGCGAACGGACGTCCCTCAAGATAGGCAATGGTCGTGTCGTCGGGGGCGATCATGCCGGCACGGCCGCCCGCCTCGATCGACATGTTGCAGATGGTCAGACGAGCTTCGATGCTCAAGCCACGTATCGCGCCGCCTGCGTATTCGATGACATGCCCGACAGCACCGGCCGCGCCGATTTTTGCAACGATGGCGAGAACGACATCCTTCGCCGTGATGCCCGGACCAAGCTGACCGTCCACGGTCACCCGCATGGCCCGCGGTTTGCGCTGCCACAAGCATTGTGTTGCCATGACGTGCGCCACTTCGGATGTACCGATGCCGAACGCCAGGGCTCCCAGCGCACCGTGCGTCGAGGTATGCGAGTCGCCGCAAACCAGCGTAAGTCCGGGCTGGGTGATGCCCTGCTCGGGTCCGACCACGTGCGCGATGCCCTGACGATCGTCACCGAGATTGAACAGGGTGACGTTGTGCGCGGCAGCGTTCTCCGCGATCAGTTCGATCACACGCCGGCGCGCCGGATCCGCAATATCGCTGACACGCCCGCTGTCACTGAGAACATAGTGATCGGGTGTGGCAAATGATCGCTCGGGACAGCGGACCTTCATTTTCTGCTCACGCAGACGGGCAAATGCCGCCGCCGAACCGTCATGCATCAGATGCCGGTCGATATAGAGCAGTGAATAGCCATCATCGCGATCCACGACGACATGGCGCCGCCAGATCTTCTCGAACATCGTCAGGCTGGACATGGCCGGATCCCTACTTCTTCCCGGGCTCGATGGGATCGCGGAACGCCGTGCGCCGGGCGTCCCAGTCGGCGGCGCCATAACGCGCGAACGTCTTGCCTGGTGAACTGGTAACCGGAGGGAATTTACCCTCCTTCAGATCTGCGAGCAGGCGGTCGCTGTTCTGGATGAAACCGACCAGCAGCAACCCGGGAACGATTGCAATCGCGTAGCCGGCACGCTCGGCCATCTCAAGCGTGATTTCCGGTGTCTTACCACCGCGCACGACATTGAGCAGACACGGGCCGTTGACGCGCTTCGGCATCGACTCGATCTCCTCGAGCGTCTGCGGGGCCTCGACGAATGCGATGTCGGCGCCATTCGCAAGCGCGAGATTCATACGCGTCACCGCCTCGTCCAGCCCCAGCGAGGCGCGAGAGTCGGTGCGCGCGATGATGCAGAAATCCTTCGATTTGCGCGCCGCCGCAGCAGCGCGAATCTTCGCGACGTAGTCCTCGCGGCTGACCATCTCCTTGTTGTCGAGATGACCGCACTTCTTCGGGAACACCTGATCCTCGATGTGAATCGCCGCGACACCGGCGCGCTCGAATTCCTGCACCGTGCGAAAGACATTCAATTCGTTGCCGTAGCCCGTGTCGCTGTCGCTGATCAGGGGGACATCGATCGAGTTCACGATGCGAGTGGCATTGGCCACCATTTCGGTCATCGTGATCAGGCCATAGTCGGGATAGCCCAGTGTCAGCGACGTGCCGGCACCCGTCATGTACACGGCTGGAAAACCGGCCTGCGTGATGGCGCGGGCAGATATCGCGTCGAAGGCGCCGGGTGCAACAATCATCCGTCCGGCGGATAGTAGAGAACGGAACTTCGCGGCATTGGTCATGGCTGCTCTCTCATCTCGGCTGTCAGGCGTGCGCGTCGGGCCTGTCACAGGAGTGCAAACATCCTACCTCATAGTCCGTTAGTAGCACAATGTTCCCATATGCGACCTCATCGATCAGTGTTACAAAGGGCGCTGACGCCACTGCCGTGGATTGCTTCCCGGAAAGCCGACGACTCCCGCGGGAACTCACGGATCGATTCGCGCGGTCGCGTACCCGGTCAGCACTTGCTTGCCATCCTGATTGACCGTTTCGATGGCGAGGTCGACGAGATCCTGGCTGTCCACGTTCCTGAGCGCGGTGACCGTTGCGGTGGCGGTGAGTGTGTCGCCTGGCCACACCTGATGAGTGAAGCGCACGCCGAACTTCACCAGTCGTGCATCGCCGACGTAGTTCGTCAGCATCTTTCCCGTCAGCCCCATGGTCAGCATGCCGTGGGCAAACACGCCTTTGTGGCCCGCATGGAGCGCGTAGATCTCATCCGTGTGAATCGGATTGTAGTCGCCGGCGGCGCCGGCGTACTGGACGATCTGGGTCCGGCTCAGGTTCTCGACAACACATTCGGCATGAGTGTCGGCAATCCGCAGCTGCGAAGCTTTCAGTGACATGGGTGTTCTCGCACCAATCCCTATTTTGAATCGGCGTCGGGGACACGTTCGGGAGTGACGAGCACCGCGCGCGCCAGCACGACCAGTTCGCCCGCCTCATCGCGGAACTCGGCAATCCGCTCGCGAAAACTCAGCTTGCCGCCGCGCTTGCTGTGCTTCTCCCACACGGCGCCTTCCTTGCGTTCGCAGTTGAGCGCCTCGCCCGGTCGAATCGGACGAAAGTAGGTGTACTCCTGCTCGGCATGCAGGGCTCTGCCAGTGGACGGCTTTCCTTCAATGCCGCTCGGCGTCCTGCCCGACCCGAACCACGCTTCGCCCGGTTTCGGCCTGAGCCGGTAGTCGGGATCAAACTGCGCCACCGCTTCCACGAAGGTCGGTGGCGCAATGAGTCCGGCGGCCTCGGTTTCCTTCGCGGCTTCCTCGTTCGAGTAGACGGGATTGGGATCGCCGATCGCCCGCGCAAACATCAGTACGTGCGTCGCCTCGACCGGGAATCGGATGGTGCTCATCAGTGCTGCGCTCCCGGTCCTCAATCCAGGTCTAGTCCATCCATCCCCGCATTGCGGCGGGCGCGGCCCGCCATGTCCCTGAGGACCGGACCGAGCTCCACCGGATCGAGGATTGGCGCATGCTCTGGTCCGCGATGCCAACCCTCCATGACCGAGAAAATCCCCATGCCGATCTGAATCACGCGTCCGGTGATGTCGCGCGAATCCGCGCTCGCGAGGTACGTGACCAGCGGCGCTATCCACTTGGGATCTCCGGCCTCCTTCTGTTCCTCGGTTCGCTCGCGCAGCGCTTCGGTCATGCGTGTCACGGCGCTGGGCGCAATGGCATTGACCGTAATTCCGAGCCGCAACAGTTCCCGCGCCAGAATGACGGTGAGCGCCGCAACGCCCGCTTTGGCGGCCCCGTAGTTGGATTGACCGACGTTACCGAACACGCCCGAGGTCGAACTGGTGTTGATGATGCGGGCGTTGACAGGCTCTCCCGTCTTTTTGCTCCTGGCGCGCCAATAGTCGACGGCGTGCTTGGTCGGCGCGAATGTACCCTTCAGATGTACGCTGATCACGGCGTCCCACTCCTGCTCCGTCATGTTCACGAACATGCGATCGCGCAGAATGCCGGCGTTGTTGACCAGCACATCCAGCGTGCCGAATGTGTCGACGGCCTGATCGATAAGACTCTTCGCGCCCGCCCAGCTTGAAACGTCATCGCCATTGGCTATCGCCTCTCCGCCCTCGCTCCTGATCCGGGCGACGACTTCGTTGGCGGGTGACGAGTCGGCGCCGATGCCATTCACGTCCGCACCGAGATCGTTGACCACGACCCTGGCGCCATGCCGTGCAAGAAGAAGCGCATGCTCGCGCCCCACACCACGGCCGGCGCCAGTGACGATTGCTACACGCCCTTCGCAAAGTCTCATACGCTGTCTCTACCTGATTGAATGATGAATCGTGCATCGCGCAGGGTCCGCGCGACGCACCGTTACGACAGTGCGCCTAGGCGCTCCTGGTTGCGGCGGGGTTCAACAGCGCTTTCGCCTGCACGTTCGCCTTCTCCTCATCGAGCAGCACCTTCGCCAGCAGCTTGCCCGCCGGACTGCGCGGCAGGCTGTCCCGATACTCGACGGCCGCAGGCATCTCATGACGCCCGATCCGTTCCTTCAGAAACTCCCGCAGCTCATCGAGCGACATCTCACGCGCACCGGCCTTGAGCGTAATGAACGCCTTCGCTGCCTGACCCCGATACGGATCCGGCACGCCGATGACGATCACCTCGCGCACATCGGGATGCTCGTAGAGCGCGTTTTCGATGGACGCGGGATACACATTGAACCCGGACGAAATGATCATGTTCTTCTTTCGATCAACGATCGTGAACTGACCCGTCTCGTCCATGCAGCCAATGTCGCCCGTCAGGAAGTAGCCTCCCGCGAACGCTTCGGCTGTCGCCTCGGGCTTGTTCCAGTATCCCTTGAACACGTTCGGCCCACTGACGGCAATCTCGCCAACTTCTCCGGCGGGCAATATACGCAGCGGATCCTCGAGCGAGACGATTCGCATGTCGATTCCCGCGTAGGGAATACCGATCAGTCCGGGCGGGGTCGGCTGATCAGGCACCAGCCGCGTGCCGGCGGGTGACAGCTCCGTCATGCCCCAACCGCCGAGAATCCGCCGACCGATCTTCTGCTCGAGTCGCTTCTGAACATCGCTCGGCATCGGCGCGCCGCCCGAACGGGCATCCTTCAGCGAACTCAGGTCGCGCTTGTGGATGTCAGGAAGATTGGCGATGGCAATCCACATGGTCGGGACGCCCGGCATGATGCTCGCCCTGTTCACTTCAATCTCGTGCACGATGGTCTCTGCATCGAAGCGAGGAAACAGCACGATCTCATTGCCGTGCACGAGGTGCGCCAGCATGATTCCGGACAATCCGAAGATGTGAAACAGCGGCGCCACGCAGATGACACGCTCTTCACCGGGTCGGAAATCCGCATCGGCCGTTACGGCGTGATACATCGACACCGCAGCGCTGAGATTGGCATGCGTGAGCATCGCGCCCTTCGGCAGACCTGTCGTACCGCCGGTGTACTGGATCACTGCGAGATCGTCCGGCGACAACACCGGCCACTGCCTGTCTGCGGTATCCACCAGCAGATCGAGCAGTGGTACGACGCCCGTGGCAATGCGAATCGGCGCGGTGGATTGACCGGCGCCCCAATGCTCCTCGTCACCGACCACCATGCGCTCGATGGCACCCTGGGCCAGAAGTGCGTCTGCCGCCGCCAGCACACTGGGCGTGTTGGTGGCGATCAGCGTCCTTACTTCCGAGTCCTTGACCTTGTAGGCAAGCTCCCGTGGCGCATCCATCGGGCTCAAATGCACGACGCGCGCACCCAGCTTCATCAGCGCGAAGAAACTGATGGGATGGTAAAGCGTGTTTGGAAGCAGCAGAGCGACGTGCTCGCCTTGCCGAATGCCGATCTGTCGAAAGCCCGTAGCCAGGGCATCGACGAGCCCGGCAAGCTGCCGGTACGTCAGCGTCGTCGAGCCATAGGTCAATGCCGGCCGGTCGCTGGAGCGGCTGACGGCACGATCGAGCAGTTCAGGCAGTGACAGCGCTTCGATGGGCGCATCCCAGCGAGCAGCACGGGGAAAGGCGTCTACCCAGGGTCGGGGGGCCGCATTACGCATCAGTTCACTCCCATCGGGGGCGTTTGCATGCGCAAGGCTGCGGCGTTCTCCCGCAACAATCCTTCCTGGCTCACCGACACCAGCAAGTCGCCGCTGCGCGAGAAAATCGCACCGCGCGTGAAGCCGCGCGAGAAGGCCCGGCTGGGGCTCTCCTGCGAATACAGAACCCATTCATCCGCGCGGAAAGCGCGGTGAAACCACATCACATGATCGAGGCTGGCGGTCTCGTGCGATCCATCGAACAACCCGTGACCGTGCTTGTGCAAGGCAACATCGAGCAGAGACATGTCGGAGGCGTACGCCAGCACGGCATGATGCACCGACGGTACATCCGGCAGCTTCCCCTTCGCACGGATCCAGAAGTGTCGCACTTCGTCTTTCATGGTCCGGGTCATCATCCCATCAAGGTCAACCGGCTTGAATTCAATCGGCCGATCCTCCCGCAGCAGACGGGCCAGCACCGGCGGTATCTCACCGTGTATCGAACCCGGCAGCTCCCGCAAGTCGGGCAATTGCTCTGGCCCCGGCACGTCCGGCATACATGGCTGATGCGCCATGCCAGCTTCGCTGGCGTGGAACGAGCAACTCATGCAAAAGATCGCCTTAGCCTCTTGCTTCGCGAGCACCCGACGAATCGAGAAACTCCGACCGTCGCGCAGGATCTCGACCTCATAGTCGATGGGTATCGACGGATTGCCTCCGCGCACGAAATAGCACTGCAGGGAATGAACCGAACGCGACTCGACCGTTCGATAGGCCGCCATCAGTGCCTGCGCAACTACCTGCCCGCCAAAAACGCGACGGCGTTCTTCACCTGGCTGGGCGCCACGAAACTGGTTCTGACCGACGACCTCGATGTCCAGTATCGACACGAGCTCTTCAAGACCCGTCATGCGCACTGGTGAATCCTACGAATCGAGTGCCGCCTTCAGCTCCGGCACGACAACCTTGCCCGCCGCCACGATCTGCCGCCCATCGAGAAACAGGCTGCACTTGCGCATCGGAATATCGATGTGACACGCCGTATCGTTGGTTCCGCCCACCTCTGTGTTGGGACCGGTGGAGAACAGCACGTTTCCATAGAAGGAGAGCGCATTCATGATTCTCTCCTCACGCAGTCTGGTCGTCGCGAGCATGTGGTACCACGTTGCGCGCTCATGCATCCCCCAGCCGATATGCGAGATCGCATATGCGCGTGGATCGTTGAAGCTCGTGATGTAGTCGCGAAGCAACGCAGCATCCATTCCGGGACCATCGATCTCGGCGACGCGTCCCGCCTTGATGGTCAGGCGGACCGGGTCCTGTACGTACTTTTTGAAGGCGCAGAGGATGTCGCCCGGCTGAACCACTACGGTCCCCTCGACCCCGTCATCGTTGCCCTGCGTAAACAGAAACGCGGAAGGGAAGTGATCCCAGCGGCCCGGCGTATCGGTGTACCCGTACTGCGTAACGACCGGATACTGCCCCAGCCTGTATCGCACGTCGGTGCCGGCCTCGGAAGTCACGCGCAGTTCCCGTGCGGCGCGCATCATCTCGGCGCCCGCCTCGACGCGACGCCGCTGCTCCGCAGTCGGAAACATCTGCTTGAGGACATGCATCGGTTCGCCGACTCGCAGAATGCGCGTACCGGCACTCTGAATTTCCGCCTGCTCCGGCGAGAACAACAGCCCCATCAGATCGATCACCAGATCTGCCGACTTCAATGAATCGATGGCTGCGCGATTTCCCGCGAGCGGCGTCTTGCCGTACACACCCGCCCGATTCGCTGTCGCATGATCCGGGACCTCGATGTGAAAGGTCGTGGCACCAAGACTGCCCGCCGCAACCATGAAGGCCTGCGCATAGCCGTTCGGCGTCCCGCTCGCACTCAGCACGGCAACCGTTTCGTCCGGCTTCACCTTGCAGAGTTCAAGCTCTGCGGTGAATACGCGAAGCATTTCCACATCGATCATGTTGGCCAAGATCATTACCCCATCGATTAGCCCGTCGCCTGGGCGAGGCGGCACCCTTCCGGTGCGGCGCACCTGCAATTCAGGGCAGACGACACAGTTCCAGTGCGTGCGCGTATGAAAATGACATTCTGTTATTGGTGAGTCAAGCAAATACGGACTGACGTGCCGAAATCCGCAGTGCGCCGCATCACGAACCTCAGACGGACTCGTGGCGTATGCCAAATCGCGCATCGTCGCCGGTCGCCGGCCGCGCCGGACGCCCTGCCCTGGCCGCGCGGATCAGCCGCGACAGATTGCTCGGCGACATCGGCAGATCGTGGATCTGCACGTTCAGGGACGCCAATGCATTGGATACCGCATTTGCGAGCACGGCCCCGGTCGTCGACATGGCGCCTTCGCCTGCACCCTTGGCGCCCAGCGGGTTCGATTTCGACGGGGCGTTCTGCAAGGTCTCGGCTTCGACCCGTGGAAAATCCGTGGCCGTCGCCACCAGATAGTCGGCAAAGCTGCCTGTAAGCAGTTGCCCTGCACTGTCGTAGACAAATTCGTCCAGGAAGGTGCCGCTCAGTCCCTGCACGGAAGCACCGATCGACTGACCGTGAACGATGAGGGGATTGAGTGCGCGACCGACATCTTCGACCGTCAGGAAGCGCACTACCTCGACGATCGAGGTCTCCGGATCCACCGTGACATGGGCTGCCTGCGCTCCGTAGCTGTAGGTCAGCTTGCTGTTGACGTAGCGGCCTGCCGCGCGCAGCAGCTCAGGACGCTCCAGTTCCCCGACGATGGCGTTCACGCAATCGTCGAATGCGGCCAACGGCACATCATCCGTCGTGCGATGTATGGCGCCGCGACGGTACTCCAGATGCTCGACCGGTTCGTTGTAGCGCAGCGCTGCCGCCTCCAGCATCTGCTTAATCAGATTGTTCGTCGCGATGAACACCGCACTGCCGCCCTGCACCGCCGCACGGCTATGACCGTGACCGTTGCCGTTCTCGACGTAGTGGGTGCTGCCTGCAAACACCTTGATCAGTTCATAGGGAACGCCGAGCAGGTCGGCCGCCACCTGCGCCATCGTGGTCTCCACACCCTGGCCGTTTGCGGAGGTTCCGACATACAGCTCGATGTCGTCGGGCGCATTGACGACGATGCGCGCTTCCTCGGAAGGCCCCATGCCGGTCGAGTCGACGTAGCAACTCGCGGCGACCCCGTGGAACTTGCCGTCGATCAGCTTTCCGGACTTCGCCTTGATGGCTTCGTAATCGATCAGTTCGAGCGCGCGATTGAACGTCTGCAGATAGTCGCCCGTGTCGTAAGGACTCTCGCCGAGATACGGCACGAGCACGCCGCCGTTGTAAGGCATCTGCTCGGTGCGAATGAGATTGTTCCTGCGCAACTCGACCGGATCCAGGTCCAGATCCTTCGCCACCATGTCGAGCAACCGCTCGATGCAGAATCCCGCCTCATAGCGCCCCGGTCCACGATACGCGCCGACAGGCGTCTTGTTCGTGATGAGCACGCTCAGTTCGCACTTGTAGTTGTCGATGTGATACGGGCCAGGTATGAACTGCACCGTCTTTGCCGGTACGACGGCGGAACCGCCACCGGTGCAATAGGCGCCGAGATCGCAGAAGACGCGCGCGCGCAGACCTTCGATTCTTCCGTTCTTCGCGACAGCGATCTCCAGTTCGCAACTCACCTCGCGCGAATGATTCGTCGCCATCATGTTCTCGCGACGATCTTCAACATACTTCACGGGCCGTTCCAGACGCATCGCGAGGAACGCCACCATGAGGTTCTCTGGATAGAAATGTCCGCGGGTGCCGAAGTTGCCCCCCGTGTCGTTCTCGATGAGGGTGATGTCCTCACGCTCAAGCTTCAGCATGGACGCCAGCGTATCGCGCGTGTTCCACGGCCGTTTGTTCGCCCCCCAGCAGGTCATCTTCCTGGCCAGCGGATCCCACTGCGCGACGTAGCCGCGAGTCTCGAGCGCCATCCCGGTATGCCGATGAACGCGGAATATTTCCTTGCGCGTGTAGTGCGGATTCTCGAATGCCTTGTCCGCATCGCCGCGTCCGACGACATAGTGGCAGGCCAGGTTCGTTCCCGCCGACTCATGCAGCACCACCCTGTCGGTCAATGCCTCATCGATGTTGGTCACGGGATCCAGGATTTCGAAGTCGATATCGACCAGGCCGCATGCATCCTCTGCAATGCTGCGGTTTTCCGCCGCCACCGCCACGATGGGCTCACCGACAAAACGCACGACATCCCGCGCGATCGGCCATTGCAGATAGCGGTTGTACCCCGGCATCACCCACGTATCCGAGACGGGCATGTGGTGTGCATGACCCTCCAGGTCCTGCGCACTGATCACCGCGAGCACACCAGGCAGCGATCGCGCTGCATCAACATTGATTGCGCGTATCCGCGCGTGCGCCACGGGACTGCGCACCACCGCCATGTGCACCATCCCCGGCAGCTTCAGGTCATCGACGAAGCGACCGCGCCCGGTCAGCAGGCGCTCATCCTCGCGGCGCGGAACGGGCTGGCCGAGGACCGGCGCTGTGGAATCGAAGGATGCGAGGTGGGCCACGAAATGCTCCTGTCGCGCTCAGGCTGCGAGGACAGATCCAACTGACCCGTAGTATAGCGCGTACGGTTATGAGAATGACATTCCCATCTTGACAATGCTCGCACGGGCACCGGATGCTTGCCTCCCTCACATTGGCATCCGACAAGTGGCATGAGCACCAGGAAAAAGCACGTCTTGATCGCAGGCGCGGGCATCGGCGGCCTGACCGCGGCGCTGGCCTGCCTCGACAAGGGAATGGATGTCGATGTGTTCGAACAGACCGCGAACCTGCGCGAGGTCGGCGCGGGCGTTCAGATCAGCCCGACCGGACTGCGGGTCCTGTTCGCGCTGGGTCTGAAGGAACAGATCGAGTCCGTGTGGGTACTGCCGCAGGGCAGAGAAATGCTGGTGTGGAATACGGGGTATCGCGCCTCCACGCCGACCCTGACCTCCTACCTCATCGAGCATTACGGATTCGCGAACATCTATATTCATCGCGCGGACCTGCACGACATCCTCGTGAAGGCCGTCCGCAGCAGGAAGCCCGACGCGATTCATCTGAGTGCGCGGGTCAAGGGCTTCGAACAGTCGGAAAGCTCGGCGACCGTCGTCCTCGAGGATGGCAGAACGTTCTCTGGCGACGCACTGATCGGCGCCGATGGCCTGCATTCGCGGATCCGCCGTCAGTTGTTCGGCGAGACACCGGCGACATTTACCGGCTGCATCTCCTGGCGCGGCATCGTGTCGATGGATAGCCTGCCCGAGAAGAACCGTCTGGTCGGAACACAGAACTGGATGGCGCCGAACGGCCACTTCGTCTGCTATCCGATCCGGCGCGGCGAACTGGTGAATATCGTCGGACACATCGAACGCAGCGACTGGCAGGTGGAGTCATGGATCGAGAAGGGAACGCTCGAAGAGATCAGCGCTGATTTCTCCGGCTGGCACGAGCAGATCCAGACCCTGATCCGGAACATCGATGTCCCCTACAAGTGGGCACTGTTTCTGCGGCCGCCGATGCCGCACTGGTCAAGTGGACGGGTCACCCTGCTGGGCGATGCATGCCATCCCACCCTGCCCTATCTCGGTTTCGGCGCCAACATGGCCATCGAAGATGGCTATGTGCTGGCTCGCTGCATGCAGAAGTACGCGAGCGACCTGCCCCACGCATTGCAGCGTTACGAGCAACTGCGAATCCCGCGCACGACCTCCATCGTGGAGGCCTCCGGGGCGAATCAACACCGGCTGCATCATCCGGATCTCGCAGATCCGCAGAAGGCCAGCCAGTACATCGACCGGGAATCGGAAAAACAGCTGGACCTGCGCGACTGGCTCTACAACTACGACGCCACGTCGGTCGACCTCTAGATCCAATCTGGCGGCAAACCTGCGGCGGGAAACATGGTGTCGCGAGCAATAGCCTTAACGAGTCAGATTGAGAATTGCATTGGACATTCCAGGAAAGAACATCGATGAGGTCATTTGATTCCTTCGCACACATGGCTCGCAGCCTGGACTCTTCGCCGGCGAAAGCGTGGACTTCCGAAGCACTGTGTCAGCTGCGCGACCTTGCGAAAGCCGGCATGCCTGTAGAAATCATCGCTGCCAATTTTCGCAGGACACCGTCTGCCATCAGGAACAAGGCGGGTATGCACGGAATTTCTCTCAGAAGGCGCGAGCCATCCAGGGTTAACGTCGTGGAATTCACCCTTCGACTGGCTCAGGGCGAACGGAAAATAGATCAAGGACTTCCTGGTGAAAGTTGGCGGCTGGCGGCCCGACGCTAACCGCCAACCGGCTCCTTCTTTGAAAAACCGAGAAGCGAGAAGAGACGATCTCCCAGCTGGTTCACAACCAGCCCCAGCAAGACCGCTGCGGCGCCCCACCATTGCTGCGGCAACGGCCATTCGCCGAAGAACATCCAGGCCGACCATAACCCCACCACAGGCACCAGCAACGAGAACGGCGTAACCCGTCCTGTGGGATGACGCTGCAGCAGTTGCGTCCACAGCGTATAGGCCAGCAGCGTGGAACACCACGCCAGGAACAGGATCGACAGCACCGTCGCAAGCTGCATGCCGCGCACCTGATGCATCACCGCCTGTGGTCCATCCATCCACAGCGCCAGCAGCGTGAACGGCAGAATGGGGACAACGCCGCTCCAGACGATGAAGGAAAATGGCTCGTAGTCACCAACACGACTCGCCAGTCGCGCCACGAGATTGGACATCGCCCACATGAACGCGGCTGAGAGCGTCAGGATGAACCCGATCAGCGTCATCTGTCCTGGCCCATCGCCATGGGCAATGGCAATCAGCAACAGTCCGCCCAGCGCCACGAGTACGCCGAGGCCCTGCGACAGGCGTGCGCGCTCGCCCAGCACCGGCGCTGCCAGCAGCAACGTGAAGAAGGCTTGAGTCTGCATCACTACCGAGGCCATGCCGGCGGTCATGCCCATCTGCAGACCAAGAAACAGAAATCCGAACTGCCCGAGGCCCTGCGTCAAACCGTAGGCCACCACGTAGCGCCAGGGCAGGTTCGGACGCCGGACAAAAAGCAGGAAAGGCAGCGCGGCCGCCGCAAAGCGCAATGCACCCAGCAGCATGGGGCCAATGCCCTGCAGGCCGACCTTCATCACCACGAAGTTCAGACCCCAGATGATCACGACCGCCAGCGCACGCAGGAAGTCGCCGCGAGAAAGCGCGATGGGGTTCATGTGGCCTCGAGCTGAAGAACGACTTCAGCCCGGAATCGTTCAGGCCTGCTCGTTGACAAGCGCCTCAACACTTCCCTCCCTGATGACAGTGGCGAAGCGATTGAAGAAGTCATCGGCGAGCTTCTTCGCAGCACTCTGCACCAGTCGTGAGCCTAGCTGTGCCATTCGTCCGCCAAACTGCGCATCCACGTCGTAGCACAGCAGCGTGCCGGCCTCACCTTCGCGCAGGGTGACGCCTGCGCTCATCTTTGCAAAGCCCGCAATACCGCCCTCGCCTTCGCCAGCCAGACGATAGCCGGCGGGTGGATCCATCTCGCTCAGGTGGACACGCCCTTTGAAGCGAGCCTTGATCGGTCCGATCTTGTTGGTCGCCACGGCAACGAACTCTGTCTCCGACACGACATCGAACTCTTCGCATCCAGGAATGCAGGCCTTCAGGACAGCCGGATCGTTGAGCCTGGCCCACACGATCTCGCGCGTGGCCGGAAGATCCACCTCACCGTTCATTTGCATTGCCATGGTCTTGTCTCAGCTGTATCGCTACGTGTTTGGAACAACAGTTCGGCGGCCGCGATGCCGTCTGATATCTCGTCACTCAGGCGACTGCCGATGCTCCGGATGCGGACATCGGATCAGCGCAACGCAACACATCATCGCAGCTGGCGAGCTCTTGCCTCGACCTCAGCCACGTCGAAATCGTTCACCTGATTGACGAGCGCATTGGTGAAAAACATATCGGCGTCGATATCGGCCGTGGGCAGTTCGCCGCCTTCGTGAAGGATGTCGATCAACTGCCTGAACGCGTCTTGCGGATACTCGCCGAACCGTCGGGGCTGGCCCTCGGGGAACGCCAGATACGCAGCCAGGTTGGTCTTCAGCAATCGCACCTGGCGAGCCATCTCGCCAGCTTCAGCATCTTTGCCGGGCTGCAGATGGGGATACAGCTTCCACACGGATCTCACGCACCACTCAGGCGCAATATTGCAGGTCAGCGCCCCCTTCGCTACTCCACGGCCGAAGCCTGCGAGCAGCGCCGGCCGCTTCGCCAGAGTTTCCTCACTGGCATAGTAGCTGTAGGTCAGCAGGTTGTTGATCCGCTTGCTGTACGGCAGTCGCTTCAGTTGACCGCCATCCGCTTCGAACAGTGCGCTGTTGCCGATGAACGTCTCATACGCGTCGATCTTGCCCTGCATCAGCTGATCGAAACCGCCCTGATTCTCGCCCACAGCGACGATCTGCACGTCGTCGGGCGACAACCCATTCTCCCGCAACACGACACGGGTGATCGGAGCATACGGCGCGGTCAACGACAGGACGCCCAGCTTCCTGCCTTTGAGATCCCCGATACGTTGGGCATGGCTATCGGCAGGTACGACAATCTCGAACGCGAACTTGCGTATCGCGTTGTAGAAGAACTTCAACGGCAAGTGATTCTTGCCAGGTTGATTGGCGACTACCAGGGGAAAGACGCCGCCGCCGCCGACATCGATCGAACCATTGGCGACCGCCTGCATCACCGGCACGGTGGTGGGAAATTGCTGCAACTGCAGGTCGATGCCTTCGTCGGCGAAATAGCCCAGTTCAAGAGCAGCAGTGAGGGTGGCCGAATAGACGCTGGCCGGCGTTGGCGTTCCGACCCGAAGCACGTTGGCATCCGCCATGGCGCTACTCGTTACCACCATCAACAACGCGGCTGACAAGGACCCGATTCGGCTCATTCGTCTTCCTCCCAAAAGGATGTCGCAGCGACTTGCGACATGTGTCGTAACGGCCGGGCACTCGAATTACAAATGCGAATATCATTCACCTATGCGATCATAGTCTGAACCTGAGGCAGCAGCAAGCACGCCCGCCTTCGGCAACTCCCGCAAGAAGCCCCGCGAGAAACCCCATGGATTCGCCCATGCGCATATTCGACAACCGCCGGACCAACTGGCCTCGCGTCGATGGGCACAGCCCTGTACATGCGGTGTCCCCATGACGACCCGGCGTGTCCGCACAGTCGCAATCGCCGGCGGCGATGGCATCGGGCCCGAAGTCACCGCGGAAGGTCGGCGCGTACTTGCGCGAATCATCGAGAAGCGGTCGCTGCCCATTCAGCTCGTGGACGTCGAATACGGCGCATCGAGCTATCTGCGCAACGGCACCGTCCTGCCTGAGGTCACGCTCGCCACGATGCAGCATGCGGACGCCGTGCTGTTCGGCGCCACGGGTGGACCCGATTTCGAGACCATCCCGGCGCACGTCCGAAAAGCCGGCAACCTGCTTGCGGTACGTCGCACGCTCGATCTGTACGCGAATCTGCGTCCGGTCAAGGCGATCGCGGCACTCTACGAAGCTTCGTCGCTGAAGCCGCGGGTTCTGCAGGGTGTGGACATGACGATCGTGCGGGAACTCGTCGGCGGGATTTACTACGGAGAACCCCGGGGCATCGAAACACTGCCCAATGGGGAGCGACGCGGCGTGAATACCCATGAATACACCAGCTCGCAGATTCGTCGCGTGGCGCGTGCCGCTTTCGAGATCGCCCGCACCCGGAATCGACAGGTGTGCTCCGTTGCGAAGGAGAACGTCATGGAGGCCGGGAAACTCTGGCGTGAGGAGGTACAGCGACTTCACGATGTGGAGTACAGCGATATCGAACTGCGCCACATGCTGGTCGATAACTGCGCCATGCAGCTGGTGCGTGCACCAGCGCAATTCGACGTCATTCTGACGGACAACCTCTTCGGCGACATTCTTTCCGATTGTGCGGCCATGGTGACGGGTTCACTGGGGATACTCCCTTCTGCGTCACTCGGCGCACAGAAAGACGACGGCCTGTACCCGGGGCTGTACGAGCCGGTGCACGGCAGCGCGCCCGACATCGCAGGCCAGGGCATCGCCAATCCGCTGGGCTCGATCTATAGCGTCGCCCTGATGCTTCGTTTTTCGCTCGGACTTCCCACGGAAGCTGACCTGCTGGAACTTGCCATCTCGAACGCGCTCACCGCCGGCATCCGCACTGCCGATATCGCGCTGGGTGGCCCGCATCGATCAACGCAGGAGATGGGTCAGGCTGTGCTCACGGAACTGGACCGCCTGCTCACCTGACTGCGCATCAGCACTACGGGATCAGTGCGGCCATTTCAGCGTGCAGCCTTGCCGCTTCCTTCTCGGCCAGCGCCATTGATCTTGCCTTGACATGCCCGAAGCCCCGGATGGCATCCGGAACGCTCGCGAACTTCAGCACCAGCGGACACTGTTCGGCTGTCATTCTGGATGTGATCTCCAGCATGCTGCGCTCGTAGTCATCGATCAGGCGCCGCTCGGCACGTCGCTCAGCCGTCCAGCCAAACGGATCGAACAGCGTGCCGCGCAGAAATCGCAGTCTCGCAAGGCCACTGAATACCGGCATCATCCACCCGCCGAATTCGCGCTTGCGCGGATGACCCGTTGCAGGGTCGACCGATGCGAATATCGGCGGCGCGAGATGGAAGGTGAGCCGGGGCGCCCCATCGAACTGTCGCGCAAGTGTCTCGCGGAAATCAGTTTGCGCGTAGAGCCTGCCCACTTCGTACTCATCCTTGTACGCCATCAGCTTGAACAGATTGTTCGCCACCGCCTCTGCGATTTTTTCCTGACCCGGCACAATTCGCTGTTCATGCTGCCTGACCGCGATAACCACCCTGCGATAGCGCTCGGCCCAGGCGACATTCTGATACGCCGCGAGAAACGCGGCGCGACGCGCGATCAGTTCATCGAGTGTCTGTGCCGTGCGTGCCTTGCTGCGCAGACGCGGACTGGCCGCATCCATGACGGCCGCGTCATCGTGGGCCGCAAGCCGACCCCACAGAAACGCCCGCTTGTTGAGTTCGACACTGACATTGTTCAGCTCCATTGCACGCTGGATGGACGCCAGCGTCAGTGGAATGGCACCTTTCTGATACGCAAAGCCGAGCAGGAACGTGTTCGCGGCGATCGCATCACCCAGCAGTGCCGTTGCGATACGGGTGGCATCGATGAAATCGATCCTCTCCTCCCCCAGCGCAGCACGCAATGCATCCCTCTTTCCGTCCGCACCGAGATCGATGTCCGGATTCATGACGAAGCTGGCGGTCGGCTGGACGTCCGAATTGACGATGGCCCGGGTTCGCCCGCCATCGACACGCGACAGCGATGCCGCGCTGGCAGCGACCACCATGTCGCAGCCGAGAATGAGGTCAGCGGCGCCGCTGGGAATTCGTCCCGCCATCACGTCCCCGGGCGTCTGCGTGATGCGGATGTGACTCGTCACGGCACCGTTCTTCTGGGCGAGCCCGGTGACATCGAGAACGCTGCACCCCTTGCCTTCCAGATGGGCCGCCATCGCAACCAACGCGCCCACGGTGACTACGCCGGTGCCCCCAATGCCGGTGACGAGAATGTTGTAGCTATCAGCGTTGAGTACAGCAGGCGACGGCAGTGATTCGGCGAGACCGGCTGGCAGCGGCACCGGTTCGGCAGCACTCCTGAGCTTTCCGCCCTGGATGCTCACGAAACTCGGGCAGAATCCCTCCACGCACGAGAAATCCTTGTTGCATTGTGACTGGTCGATCTGCCGCTTGCGACCGAGTTCGGTTTCCAGCGGCTGGACGGCAATACAGTTCGATGCAGTTGAACAGTCTCCGCATCCCTCGCACACCGACGCATTGATGAACACGCGACGGGTCGGGTCGGCCTCGCGTCCGCGCTTGCGGCGACGGCGCAATTCCGCGGCGCACGTCTGGTCATAGAGAAGGACCGTCAATCCCTTGATCTCGCGCAACTCGCGCTGCACGAGATCGAGTTCGCGCCGATGGTGGATGGTCACACCGCGCGGAAAGATGTTCGCCGGATACTTTGCAGGCGCATCCGTCACCACCACGATGCGCTTCGCTCCTTCGGCAGCAACCTGCTGAGCGATCTGCGCCAGACTCAGCTGACCCTCGACAGGCTGACCACCCGTCATCGCAACCGCATCGTTGTAGAGGATCTTGTAGGTGATGTTCACACCAGCGGCGGCCGCCGCTCTCAGCGCCAGCACGCCGGAGTGTGCATAAGTCCCGTCCCCCAGGTTCTGGAACACATGCGCTTCGTTCGTGAAGGGCGACTCACCGATCCAACTCGCACCTTCCCCGCCCATGTGAGACATGGTGGTGGTGCGCCGGCTCGGCACATAGATCGCCATGCCGTGACAGCCGATCCCCGCCAGCGCACGACTGCCTTCGGGCACTTTCGTCGATGAATTGTGCGGACATCCCGGGCAGAAGAACGGCGTGCGCTGCACGCCAGCTGATGGCGAAGCGGCGTTCCTGTCGAACGCCTCCAGACGTGCCAGCCTTTGCTCAAGATGAGCGTCGTGACAACCCAATCGGCGCAGCCGCGTCAGCAGCGCACGGGCAACCATGGTTCGCGTCAACTCACCTTCGCTCGACAGCAGCATTCGACCATTCTCGTCACGCTTGCCGACGATCGACGGCCGGCGCCGGGCCTCCATGTTGTAGAGAATGCGCGTGAGTTGCTCCTCGAGGAAACCGCGCTTCTCTTCCACCACCAGGATCTCATCGAGACCATCGGCAAACCGATGCACACCGCTCTGCTCCAGCGGCCAGACCATGGCGACCTTGTAAAGGCGCAGACCGATCCGCACAGCCATCGAGTCATCGATCCCAAGGTCGGTCAGCGCCTGGCGCACCTCCAGATAGGCCTTGCCGGTGGTCATGATGCCAAGCCGCGCGGTTGGCGCATCGAGCACGATGCGATCGAGCGCATTGGCCCGGGCGAAGGCGGCAACCGCATCCATCTTCGGCCCGAACAGCCGCCGCTCCTTCTCGAGCGGCGAATCCGGCCATCGCACACCGAGTCCTCCCGACGGCATCTCGAAGTCGGTCGGTACGACAACGCTCGCTCGTTCCGGATCACTGACAATGGAGGCGGAACACTCCACGATCTCGGACGTGGCCTTGAACCCCACCCAGCAGCCTGAGTACCTCGACAGTGCGAAGCCGTAGAGACCGAGATCCAGATACTCCTGCATGCTCGACGGATTGAGCACCGGCATCATGGCCGCAGCGAAAGCCTGTTCGCTCTGATGCGGCAGCGTGGACGACTGCGCCCCATGATCATCGCCCGCGATGGCAAGCACACCGCCGTAGGGCGAAGTGCCCGCGGCATTGGCATGCTTGAGCGCATCCAGCGAGCGGTCCACACCCGGACCCTTGCCGTACCAGATCCCGAAGACGCCGCGCACCTTTGAACTTGCGGACTGCCCTACCTGTTGAGTACCCCACACAGCAGTTGCGGCGAGGTCTTCATTGAGTCCCGGCACGAAGGTGATGTCGTGCGCCTTCAGATGACTTTGTGCCCGCCACAGCGCGTGGTCGTACATGCCGAGCGGCGAACCGCGATAGCCGGAGATGAATCCCGCCGTGTTCAGTCCCGATCGACGATCGCGGTCCCGCTGCAGGAGCGGCAGGCGTACCAGGGCCTGGGTCCCCGACAGGTAGATGCGTTGCGCATCCGGACGATACTTGTCTTCGAGCGAAACCGGCAGAAGTGTCATTGCGATTGCCCAACAAGTTCCGCGCGTCGTACCAACCCGCTAGAGGCCGCCGAAGCAGAGATACTTGATCTCCAGATAGTCCTCGATGCCGTACTTCGATCCTTCGCGGCCGAGCCCGCTTTGCTTGATGCCACCGAAAGGCGCGGCCTCGGTCGAAATGATCCCTTCGTTGATTCCGACCATCCCGCTCTCGATCGCCTCTGCGACCCGCCAGATGCGCCCGATGTCGCGACTGAAGAAGTAACTCGCCAGGCCCAACTCCGAGGCGTTCGCCAGTGCAATGACTTCCTGCTCGGTGTCGAACTTCATGAGCGGTGCGAGCGGACCGAATGTCTCCTCTCTCATGGCACGCATGTCCGCCGTCACACCCGTGAGCACCGTCGGCGCATAGAAATGGCCGGGGCCGCTGATGCGCTCGCCGCCGCACATCACTGCCGCCCCCTTGGCCACCGCATCCTGCACATGGCTCTCCACTTTGGCGACGGCGCTGTCGCTGATCAGCGGGCCGATGCGGGTGTCCTTGTGCAGTCCGTCGCCCACGTTCATCGCCCGCACTGCCTCCGCGAGTTTCCCGGCGAAGCGATCGTAGATGCTGCTCTGCACGAACATTCGATTGGCACAGACGCATGTCTGACCGGCATTGCGATACTTCGAGGCGAGCGCGCCAGCGACTGCAGCATCGAGATCCGCGTCATCGAACACGATGAAGGGCGCGTTGCCGCCGAGTTCCAGCGACACCTTGGTGACGTTCGTCGCGCACTGCTGCATCAGCAACTTGCCGACCGCGGTGGAGCCGGTAAAACTCAGCTTGCGCACGAGCCGATTGCGCGTGAACTCCGCACCGATCGGTTGCGGGTCGCCTGTGACGACGGAGATGACACCCGCGGGAATGCCAGCTCGCTCTGCAAGTACGGCCAGCGCGAGCGCAGAATAGGGCGTGAGTTCGGCGGGCTTGATCACCATGGTGCAGCCCGCGGCCAGCGCCGGCGCCGCCTTGCGCGCAATCATCGCGCTGGGAAAGTTCCAGGGCGTGATGGCCGCCGTCACACCGATCGGCTGCTTCAGAACGACAATTCGTTTATCCGCCCCATGCGACGGAATGACATCTCCGTAGACCCGCTTGCTCTCCTCGGCAAACCATTCGATGAACGAGGCGGAAGAAGCAATTTCGCCGCGACTCTCGACGAGCGGCTTGCCCTGTTCGACCGTCATCAGGACGGCGAGATCCTCCAGGTTCTCCAGCACCAGGTCGCACCACTTGCGCAGCAGCATCGCGCGGGCCTTCGCGGTGCGCGAGCGCCATTCCGGAAGGGCGTGGCTGGCTGCATCGATGGCACGCCGTGCGGCATCGGCGCCCAGATTGGGAACGGTCCCGACCAGGTTGCCATTGGCGGGATTGAATACGTGCCTGATCCGTCCGTCGGACGCATCCTCCCAGCACCCTCCGATGAACGCCTGCTGACGGAACAGTGACATGTCACGCAGGCTGGGCAGCTGCGTTTTCGGAAGTGCAACCATGACTCACTCAACAAGCGACAGAGAAGACGCTACACCGCAGGCACGAGGTGGCCGCGGCGCAGTCGCGTGAACGCGAACGACGAGCGCGTCCGGGTGCTCGTCCTGTCGTTGCGGACGAGCACCCGGGATGGAGAGAGCTCTACTGAACCGGCGTCCAGTTCCGGATCGAATTCCACAGATCACACCGGTGAACTTCGCTGAAGTCCGAGATGACGCGAAGCTTTGGAATCTCCAGTGAGATCACCGCCTCCCGATGCCTGGTCAGCGTCGGGTAACCGGGCAATGCGCCCTTCTTCGCAAATGTTGCCCACAGCTCGCGCATGTTCTTCGCCAGCTTCTCCTGGTCGCGATTCAGGCGCGTGGGTCGATTCGGGGAATCGCCATTCCATCCGGGAAAGATGTACGGAATCTCGTGGGTGTGCGATGAAAGATACGGAAAGGAAACGGGTGGCAGCACGTCTTCGGGCGAGGTCGGGTCATTGAACTCGGCCGCATAGACCCGAACATACTTCGAGGCGTCCACATCGAAATTTCGTACCTGACACGGATAGGCGCGATCACCCTGCGCGGCGCCGAGTGCGCCACTGGGCGAATCGAACTCGCTCAGCGGATACGCAGCCTCGACGGCTGCTGCATTGGCGCCGAATGATGCCTGCAGTCGCGCCGGATACTCCGCGGCCGTAATGGCGTGGCCGGTACCCACTTCGGTAAAGGCTACGAACCATCGGTACTCGTCGCGATTCGTTACGTCGAGGAACGGCACGCGATTGAACTGACCCGATCTGATCGCGTCATAGACCGACGACGTCAGGACATGGCCATCGTTTACAGGAAACGCCGAGCAGCACGTGCCGGCGAAATATCCCTGGGCCTCCAGAATCGTGCTCACAGGCACGTTGCGCAGACACTGCGCTGTCTGATCGGGGCATCCGACCGCCGTTGCAAACGCCTGGCCGCGCGCTTCGGCTTCGGCCAGTGGGACCAGCCGGTTGTAATAGCGAGACGGACCGCTCTGGAAGATAGCCTTGTGAAACAGATTCCTTGCGGTGGGCGAGACCATGTGCAGCTGGATCGCCGCACCTCCGAGCGATTCCCCGAAGAGCGTCACGTTGCCGGGATCGCCGCCGAAATTCGCAATGTTCTCCCGGACCCACTTGAGCGCGAATTGCTGATCGCGCAACTCATAAAGAGTCGTGGCACCACCATTGTCCAGCGCGGGATGAACCAGATCGCCAAGCGCGCCGATCCGGAAATTGACAGTGACGACAACGACACCCTGCTCTCTCGCGAGCGCACTGCCATCGTGGCCGCCGGCATGTCCCGTGGAGCCACCGCCATGCAGCCACACCATCACGGGGCGCCTTCGTCCCTCCCTGGGAGCGAATACGTTGAGATAGAGACAGTCCTCGGTCGTACTGGGGGACGCGAAATCGCCCAGCTCCTTCACTTGTGGACATGCGCTTGCGTACTCGGTTGCACTCCGCACTCCACGCCATCGATCCGGCGCCACTGGATTGGCCCAGCGCAGTTCGCCGACGGGAGGCTTGGCATAGGGAACGCCGAGAAATTTCAGGGAGTCGCGCTCGGCAACGCCCCGGATCAATCCGGACTGCGTTCCGACGATCGGCTGATGCCTGGAATCCGGGTGGTAATCATGCCCTCGTGAATGCCCACGTGCATGGTCAGGAGCGTTGTGTCCGGCCATCGCACTCATGGCGAACGGCGAACAGGCAATCGCAAGCCAGGCGCTCAGCGTAACGCGGCGGCGCGAGAACGAACGCTGGCGCCCTCGATCTTTCGCGGACGCAGACAACAACGTGCATGAACCGGACATGTACTCTCCCCTTTTTCCTTTTTGAGAAATGATTGCCATGCGGCATCGGCAGATTCCGCCTGCCCGGTCCGCAGCCTCGGCAGCTGCGGACCGGCCATGCGGACGTCTGCGTGTCTATCGGTCTGCAACTGCAGGATCGAACTACGCGCCCGTCTTCGGCTTGTTGTAGTACCAGCGACGCATCTCCCCGTATGTAACGGGCTCATACAGCGCCGGCCGATCCGGGCCTTTGCAGGACGGCAGAACATCGATCACGGTGTCGTCGCTGGGTCCGTAGAACACCGGGATCGAATAGCGATCCACCGTGTTGGTGTTGATCACACGGTGCTTGGTCGAGAGATATTCCTCGTTCGTCCACCGCACGAGTGAATTGCCCGTGTTCACCAGGAGCGCGCCCGGCACGGCGCTCACGGCGCGCCAGCGCCCGGAAGGCATACGCACCGCGAGACCAGAGACGCTGTCCTGCGCCAGGAAGGTCATCGTCGAATTGTCGGTGTGCGGCTGAATCCCATACTGCCGATTGCCCGTCTGCTTCTGCGGCGGATAGTGCAGCAGCGAGAGCTGCAGATGCGGCTTCCTGAATGCCTCGTCGAAGTAGTCGAGCGGCAACTTCAGTCCAGTCGCCCACAACGGCAGGAAACTGCGCGACAGCTTGTCGATTGCCCGGTGATACGTATCCACGGCTTCCTTGAAGCCTGGCAGATTCTCCGGCCAGCGGTTCTCGCTGCCAGGTCCCTCCGGATAGACCGTGAACTGCTCCATGACGTTCGGCTTGACGTCGCTGACGATGCCGACGTTGTTCACCTTTCGCGCCTCGGTGGGAAATCCGATATAGCCCAGCTTCCAACCCTCGCTATCGTTGAATGCGAGCTTCTGCTTTTCTTCCACGGGCATGGCGTGGAAACGCCGCGATGCATCAAAGACATTGTCGATGACGTCCTGCGGGATGCCATGGTTCTTCAGATAGAAGAAACCTACCGTCATGGTGATTTCGCGCAGATGCGCCGCGACCGCTTCGCGCCCGCCCGGCGCGCCCGACAGATAGGGTGCGAAGTCGAGTGTCGGAATTTCCTCCGTCGAATCCGGATTGTCGATGAGAGCGATGCTCGCTGCGTCGTCGAGAATCTGGCCGCGCGGATCACGAGTTTGAGTGACTGCCATAAGACGCTCCTGCGGATTTCAGCTGGTTGAAGTGAACCACTCGGATGAGTGCGTGGTCGGAATTTAGCACCGTCGTTCCCATAGTGGAAGATCGTAACTGACGCTTCCGGCACCGCCCATATACCGTCGCATCGCACAAAGAAGCAGACGATTGCACGCGACGACCGCGGAACAGCGAATGCAAGACAGCGGAGCGACTTCCCTTCGTTGAAGAGCTTCACGACGGAGTCGGCGATCGGAAATATGCCGACAGCCCGACCGACGGCCGGGCAGTCGACGAGATTTCGGAAGGTCTATTCGGTCGAGTAGCCCGGCTTCTGCGTCGCACTGGGACGCGCGTGTCCGGACTCGGACGAATGAGGGTGCTCGACAGCGACGGCTACGCCTGCTTCGAGCGCCGCAGCCCTTGCCTCCAGTTGGCGCAGATTCTCGGCGTGGCTCTCTCGAGTGATCTTGTAAGAACGGATGATGAGGAGCGCACCGAGGTGCAGCAATGTCGCCGCTACCACAAACCAGAGCACCAGGCTGTTCAGGGTCCCGGGATTGACCTGTCCAGGCTGGGCCGCTTGCGGAAACGCAACCATCGTGAGCAGCAGTCCTGAACAGAACGTCCCCAGACCCGTCATCGTCTTCTGCAGAAAGGCGGCGCCGGCGAAGAAGACGCCTTCGGAACGACGGCCGGTTTTCAGCTCGCTGTCTTCCACGACGTCGGAAAGCATCGATGGTGTCAGGATCCAGCTTGCACTCGTAAGCGCCCCACCGAGGGCCGTACACACCAGCAGCCACCACAGCATGGTCTGCGTACCGTTCTCAGGGAACCATCCCAGCAGCCGCAGCGCCAGGGGCGCCACGCTGATCACGAATCCCACCGAATAAAGCAGCATCACGCCGTTGCGCTTGCCGAAGGCCGCAGAAACCCGCGGCGCCAGGAAGAATGCCAGAAACACCGCGACGATCCAGGAAAGCGTCAGCTTCGACATGTCGACGTTGTCGAGTTCCCAGAAATAGCTGAGAAAATAGATCCACAATCCCTGCTGCAGCCCCGTGGAAATGTAGGCAAGCATCGAGCTCGACATCACGATCAGAAAGCTCCGGTTCTTCACGGTGGTGAAAAGTTCATGAAAGAACTGCCGGAGGTTCAACTGACGCGCTTCAGGTTTCAGGAACAGCGGAATGAACCGATGGGTGCTGAGCGCCGAGATCATGATGACCGAGAACATGATTATCGCCGCAACGATTCCATAGAGCGCGTATCCGTCTCTATTGAGCTGCCCGACCGGATGCTCGGCATCCGGTGCGAGGAATACACGGAAGACCAGAAACGACATCGACAGACCGCCATACCAGGTAAAGCAGCTGCGAAAGGCCAGGAAGGAAGTTCGATTGTCATAGTCCTTGCTCAGCTCCGGCACGAGCGCGGCACTCGGAATTTCGTAGAGGCTGATGAAGAGGCGCACAACCAGTGCGACAGACACCAGGTAGACCAGCGTCGCGTACTGCGACATCTCCGGCGGATTCCAGAGGAGCAGATAGGAAGCCGCAACCGGAATGGCGGCTGCATACATGAATGGATGGCGCCGCCCCCACCTGGAGCGGAAGTTGTCCGATATCTGCCCGATGATCGGATCAAGCAACCCTTCGACGACCAGCACGATGGCGATCGCGCCGCTGACGAGATGCGCAGGCAGACCGATCACCTGGTTGTAGAACAACAGCAGCAGGATATTGAAGCCGTTGTCCTTGATCCCGAAAGCAACCGAGCCAAGGCCATAGAGCACTTTCGTTTTCGTGCTGGAGAGCTCTTTCTTCGTCGGGGTCATCTGGCCTCTTCCCTCTGGTGCACACAGGACACGCACGTGCCCGAGAAACAAGAAGGGCGCGACATGGACTTCCATGTCGCGCCCTCGGTTCATGCTATGACAGCATCGCTCAAACTACATCTTGAACCGGATACCCGCGCGCCATACCCGGCCCAGCACGTCCCAGGGAGTCTGGGCATAGTCCAGTACCTCATATCCGATCGGGTTCTTGTCGGTCACGTTGTCAACCGCAACGAAGATCTCAGGAGAGAATGCCGTAGCGAAAGACTGCGGACGATAGCTCGCCGACATGTCCAGAAAGATCGCGCCGGGGATATCGTTGTTGTCAATCGTGTAGTTGGGTATCGTCGACGTCGGGCAGCCGGAGGTACATCCGATCCACTGACTGTTCTTCAGGCCATCGCTGAAACCGCGACCCGTTGCCGACAGAGTCAGCGCATCGGTGTTGTATGTGAGCGTCAACGCATAGCGCCAATCCGGCGCGATCATGATCGGATACATCGCACCACCAGTGACGCCGGCACCCTGCAATTCAGTACCGTTTGGCTGGATGGTGGTCAGATCCATGATGCGCGTCACCAGCAGGCGGGCACTGAGAGAACCGCTCCAGCTGTCAACAATGTCACCGAGTGGCTGAACGTAGGTGACTTCAGTGTCGACTCCCTCCGTCTCCAGGGCAGCGGCATTGATCGGCATGAGGGTCGTTCTGACAGTACCGTCCGGGTCACGCGAGATGAATCCGCACAGCGCCTGGTTCCCGGCGTAGCACAGATCCAGCAGATCCTGCGACGTAACCGCAGTAATCGCCTTGTCCAGATCGATGGAGTAGTAGTCGATGGAGGCAGACAGATTCGGCAGGAACCTCGGCCGGAGCACGACGCCTACACCGAACGTGTCCCCTTCTTCCGGTTCGAGATTCGGATTTCCGATCTGCGTCGAGCGGACGGTGACGGTCTGGTTTCCCTGGAATGGATCGCGCTGGCCAGTGGTCACCGCAGTCAACCCAGCATTGAACAGTTCGCCCATGTTCGGCGAACGAATGTCCAGCGAGCGGGTAATACGGAAGCGGATGTCCTCGATGGGCGCCCAGGTCGCGCCTACCTTCCAGGTCGCAACCGAACCAGACGTGCTGTAGTCCGTGGCCCGAACGGCGGCGTTGAAATCCAGCGACTGCGCCCAGGACTTGTCTTTCGCCAATGGAATGACGGTTTCCAGGAATACCTCCTTGATGTCGTAGTGTCCGTTGGTCTCCTTGTAGTTGCCGACGTAGAAGGCCGACGCTTGATCGAGTTCTGTACTCCACGTTTCGACTTCTTCCCGGCGGTACTCGACACCTAGCGCGAGAGACACCGGCCCTGCCCATGATGAGAATGGCTCACCGTTGATCGAGGCCGACGCAACACGCTCAGTCAGATCCTGGCGCATCCAGCTCGTGTCCTGGTAGACGTAGTCGATGGCTGCCTGCGAGTTCATACCAACGCCCATCGGGTTCCAGGCCACACACCCATTGCCCGGATTGGTTAGTGTCGAACGACAGACAGGCTGGCCACTGACCGGATCGCTCACGGCATCCAGGGCCAGTAACAGATTGGGAACGACGATATCGTTCTCGGGTATCGCGGTCGTTCTGTTCTTGCTTTCTGTCGCATATACATCCCACTTCCAGGGCGACCCCAGCATGTCGAAGCTGCCGCGCGTGCCAAGGATGTACTGACTGAACGCACGACCGATGTTGACGCCGGTCGGCCCCTGTTCACTCATGTATATGCCCAGAGGGAAGGAGGTCACACCCGCCGTTTGCATCTGGGTACGAACGCTGGCCGGTATGAAGGGATTGTCTGCGGAAATGGTATGGCCTGTTCGCGACATCGTGCAGCACTTGCCCCACGAATCGGCGTCCGAATCCATGACCTGCAGGTAGATTTCGGCGTTGTCGGTCACGTTGTAACTCAGGCGCGCGAACAGATTCGTGCGCTTGATCTTCGTATCCAGGCTCGCATTGGAGAATCCCTGGGTTCCGACATCCCAATCGCCGCCCGACATCAGCGAGCCATCATCGAGAGGACCGTAGTTGAAGGCACGCGGCACACCGCCTTCGCCGAACGTGATCCCCCTGAGCGGACCGCCCGAGATCAATCCACCAGCCGCGACTCTGGAACTGCCCATCTCCGGCCGGAGCAGGTAGTACGGCTGTCCGTTGGTCGCTGTGTAGGATGGATTGACCATTCGCCCCCAACCCGCAGCGGACCAGTCACGCGCTGTTCCGTCGGGAATGCCATCGATCTCATTGAGCGATGCGCTCAGCAGAATGTGACCACGCCCATCCGCAAACGGCGTGCCCCCCGCGAACGAGACGGAGTACTGATCGTCGTCGCCCTCCGAGGTAGCACCGCCCTGCATCGTTCCCTTGAAACCCGTGAAATCCTTGTCGAGGATGAAGTTGACGATGCCGGCAACGGCATCCGACCCGTAGGGCGCCGATGCGCCCCCGGTCACTACGTCAACGCGCTCGACCAGGGAGTCAGGGATGACGTTCGTGTTCACCGACCCGCCATTGCTGTAGAAGCCGCCGATCGAGCCCGCGACAATGCGCACGCCATCAAGCAGCACCAGCGTCCGGTTCGCACCGATACCGCGAAGATTCACATTGCTGCCACCCGAACCCGCGCCGCTGACGCCGCCGCGGTTGCTCAACGTATTCGAAACGCTGTTGGCAAATACCGGCTGCTTGTTCAGGAAGTCCGCAATGTTTTGCGGCGCGTCGCGCTGAATTTCCTCAAGGCCCAGAACGGTGACCGGGGTCGGAGCCTCGAACCCGTCACGCACGATGCGGGTGCCCGTTACCACCACCGTGTCGACTTTCGAGATGTCTAAAGTTTCGGGCGAGTCCGCCGCACCTGCCATGCCTGTTGCGGCGCACAGAAACACACCGCCCGAAATCGCCGTTGTGGCCAGCGCGGCATTGCGCTGTCCCTTTCTGGCGGCCTTCACAACTTGCTTCTGCCTACGCATAACGCCTCCCCAAAATTTTGTAGCACTGCCGTTCCGATATGCGAACAATCACAATTGCGTACCTCGTTCACATATTCGATCCTAGACCGGAAATGTATTCACAGGCAAGACCGGTCTTCGCCCGTCACAAAGATGTGCTATCGCCGGGAAGATGAGGCGCCCCCAGAATGTGCGTCGTGAAGCTTGCCTGCTGCATGAAGGCGCAGATTTCAGAGTTCCAGGTGTCCCGCAACATGATGCTGTGTCGCGTCGATTTCGGCGCGAATCCGCCGATCCATCTCCCGCCAGGGATTCACGCGCCGGCCGACGATGCTTGCAGCGCAACGAATCTCCGTCTGATGCCTTGTCAACGCACTGATCGTCTCTTCGACGCGCCGCCACTGAACAACCCGACAAGCTCCCGCAACGCAGCAGATTGGTGCGCACCGGTGATGACTATGATTGCGGAGTGTCACGCCGGCGACCGGGCGTCGCCTGATTTTCGTTTGCGCCTGTGACGGCTGCAGGTACTGGGCATGCTGCTCAAATCGCACGGTGAGGCATGCGACACGCCCCTGAGCAGGACAGCCACGATCTGCAATGGATCGCGCTGGTCACGCGTCTGCCGCGCCTATCGAGGCCTCACGGCCTGCTTCTCGATTGCGGCGTGATCGAAATCGTTGATTCGGGTGATCAGGTCATTGGTGTACAGCAGCCCGGGATCGTACATGGTCGCTACTTCTCCACCTTCCTGGAGAATCCCCACCAGGGTTTTCCATGCCTCCGCCGGATACTCGCCGAAACGGGGTGCCTGGCCTGCAGGAAATGCGAAGTACGCATTCCATGGCTCCTGAAGTGCCTGCGCAAGCTTGCGGGCATTCTCTTCCTCCGTGCCGGTCCGAGGCTTCAGGTTGGGGAAATGCCGCCAGTAGCTGCGGATGCAGAAGTCCAGTGCGCGCCGGCAGAAGATCGTGGCCTTGGCGGTGGCACGCCCGAACCCGATCAGCATCTGCGGACGGTCTCGTACAGCATCTTCATGTGCAAAGAAGCCGTTCTGAAACAGCGTCTGGAATTTGTCGGCAATCGGAAGTGCTCGTAGTTGCGCAGCACCCGCCAGCGTTTCAAAACGCGCCCTGTTCGTCGAATACGTAATGTAGGCATCGACCCGGCCATCGAGCAGTGCCTTGAACGCAGGCCCTTCGGCACCGATGCCAATCAACTGGTAGTCCCTGTTCTGCTGAAGACCGCTGCCCTTCAGGATCATTCGCGATACCGGCATGTGAGAGTTCGTCAATGCTCCCACGCCGATCTTCTTGCCTCGCAACCCCGAGATCGACTTGATGCCGCTACCCACCGGCACAACGAATTCCCAGTTGTACTCGCGCGTCTGGTTGTAGAAGAACTTGAGCGGCAACCGCTTCCTGCCGGGTTGGTTCGCGATGACCAGAGGATCCGGGGTACCAGCACCGATAGGTATTGCCTGCGTCGCGACCTGCGACATGACGACGGCACCTCCCTGCAACTCCTGCAGGCGAAGCTTGATGCCTTCCTGCGCGAAGTAGCCTAGATCCATGGCCGCAGTGAACATGCAGTAGTTGAGACTCGAAGCGCTCGGCAAGCCGATCACAATCTCTGTCAGCGCCTTGTCGCTCGCACGGCACGGGAGCGAAACCACGAGGCTCGCCACACCCCCGATCATCATCATTATTCCCGTGAAGATCTGCATCGCCTGCCTCGATTGCTGCCGACTGTCTATCGAACATTGTCGGAAGTACGCGCAAAGGGTCAAGCATCGCCGGCGCACTCCCAGTGGTGCACCGGCGCCGACGGTCCTGATGCAAACTGTATTGCGTTCTCTTTTCGGAATGATATTCTCATGTTCGCTGCGGGCCAGAGATACGATCCTTCGCCCGCACGAGTGCCCAATGGGCACAGTCTCCCTGAAACGACATGTGGACCCCATCGGCATACATGATCAATTCCCTGGAGTCTGCGGCAGCAGACGCCTCAGCGCCCGTTCCCGGCAAGACGACCGTGATGTGGCGTGAGCGCGTGAGCGAACAACTGCCCGCAAGGGATACGCCCGACGTGCCCGCCTTCATCACCCGCAGCCGAGAACTTCAAGACATGCGTCCGCGTCCATCCCGAACCGGAAAACAGCCGGACGCTCCGGGACAGGCGCGGCGTCTCGACGATACAACTACCTGAGGTACTGACGATGAGAGATCGTGACTTTGCGGGCGCACACATCAGCCGCCGTCAGTTGCTGCTGCGAGGCCTGCAGCTGTCGGCTGGCGTAGCCGCCGGATCGGTGCTGACCGCCTGTGGCGGTAAACAGGAAACCGCAAAAGCCGCGCCTGTTTGCGCCGATCCGAGCAACCTGAGCACGACCGAGAGCAACACGCGCAATGCAGTGGGGTATGTCGAAGCATCGCCAGACCCGCAAAGCGTCTGTGCAGGATGCGCATTCTTCCACGCGCCGGCAGCCGGTGAATCGTGCGGCCGATGTGACATGTTCAACGGCGGTCCGGTGAACCCAGGTGGCCACTGCAGATCCTGGACTGCCCGACCTGCCGGCGCGGACAACGCAGCATGAGACGGATCACGAAGCGAAGCCCTTGCGTCCACGCGAGGTCACACGCCCACCCCAATCGATCCATCAGGCATGCGCTCGGGCTGCTCGCCGTCTTCGCATGCGCATTGTGTTCTCTGCAGACGCCCGCAAACGCAGAGGACATCGATCATGAGGCCGTAGAACGCGGGCGCTATCTCGCCGTGGCAGCCAATTGCACGAGCTGTCACACCCGCAGCGATGGTGAACCGTTCGCCGGCGGCGTGGCATTCCCAACGCAATTCGGCACGATCTATTCGACCAATATCACCGCGGACAAGGACACCGGCATCGGCAGCTGGAGCGAAGAGCAGTTCATACGCGCCTTGCGTAAAGGCATTCGACCCGATGGCGTCCATCTGTATCCGGCCTTCCCTTACACCGCATTCACGAACATCACGGATACGGATGCGAAGGCGCTCTGGAGTTTCTTCCGCAGCGTCGCTGCGGTTCGCTACACGCCACCGGACAACACACTACGCTTTCCCTACAACCAGCGCTGGCTGCTTGGCGCCTGGAAGGCCCTCTTCCTTGATGCGGAGCGGTTCACACCAGACGCGGGTGAGTCGCAGGAGTGGAATCGCGGTGCCTATCTCGTCCAGGGACTTGCGCATTGCAGCGCCTGCCATTCGCCCCGCAACTTTCTCGGCGCGGAGAGTTCGGAGCAGGCACTGACGGGAGGAGTCCAGAGCCATCTCACGGATGGAAAATTGCGAACCTGGTCTTCCACGAACCTGACCTCTGCGCCCAGCGGGCTTGCAGCATGGTCTGTCGACGATGTGACCTCCTATCTGAAATTGGGCGTCAGCGACCACGCTGGTGTTCTGGGCCCGATGAACGAAGTCGTGATGAACAGCACGCGGCACATGACACAGAGCGATGTACGCGCAATGGCCGTGTATCTGAAGTCACTACCCCCGGTTGAGCAGACCGGCACGAAGAAGCCGGACGCGCAGACCTTGTCGAAGGGCGACTTGCTCTATTCGATCCACTGCGGCACGTGCCACCTGCCCACGGGCATGGGATCGCCAACCACCGCGCCGCCCCTTGTCGGCAGCCCCATCGCACTCGCACCTGATCCTGCATCACTGATCAATGTGACACTTGACGGCCCTGATCTGCCGCACGACGCACCCTCGGATCTGTGGCTGCAGCGGCGATGGAAGGCAATGGAACCATACCGCGACAAGCTCTCGGACGAAGAGGTTGCGGCGCTGTTGAGCTTCATACGAAACAGCTGGGGCAACAATGCGGGTGCAGTCGAACCAGCCCAGGTCAAGCAACAACGCTAGCAGTACACGGCCGCAACCAGATAAGCGTGTACTTTCCTTTCCGCTCCCTCCTCCACCTGCGGGGGAGGGACGCACGATGTCCGCGCTGCGATCCGGTTCAACGATTGTTGGCCGCCTGTTTCGACTTCGACTGAGCATGGGCAACCTGGTCAGTCGATCGCGGCGCCAGGAACACGCGTACGAACTCGACTTCCAGCGCGGAAGAGATCGACGTGTTCTGGCCGCTTTCTGGATCGGGATGTCCGTCGGCCAGCCGGCGCATCGCCCGATAAAGCGATGGCGATGACAGTTGTCCGTAGCTTGCGATAGCGGTGGCAGTCGAAACATTCAGATGACGGATGAATGCGTCGACATCGACATAGCCCGCCATGATCCCCTTCGCATGCTCCGGCGTCAGCGTCAGACGGAAACGATAATCCTTCAGCGTATGGTTGGCCGTCGTACCGAAGCTCAACGCCGCGGGCATCGTCAGGTCGGCCGGTTCGGTGATCAACACGCCATCGACAATGCGCCCATTCCATGTCGACTCGGCGAACGCGCCCCAGCGCTCATCGATCTGCTGCGTCGTTCCGGGAATGTATGAAGTGCCGCTGGCATCGGTCATCAGCGGATCCAGACCGCGATAGCTCTTGACGACGACTGCGTCGTCATTCGCAAGGCTATCCACACCGGTGAGCTCGATCACGAAACGGTTGTAGTTGTAGCGAGGAACATTCTGAGACTCGCTTTCCCTGTGCGGCCCGTTGGGGGGTCGATATCCGGCAATACACCCGATGGCGCGATAGAGCTGGTTGTCGACGCCCGTCTCGCCTTCCGGACCGACGAAATCGTCGGGCGTCACCTGCCCATCCAGATTCATTCCGTATGAAATCCTGCTCGACACTTCCCTGAAAGTGAACCGGTCCGGCTCCGCGGAAGGAAACCATTGGTCGCCTTCGCGCATCAGCTGCGTTTCAAGCAGCGTCCGCCTGGTTCCGTTGCTGGGGAAGCGCTGCTCGAACTGCTCTCGCGGACCACCATTCAGTCCATTGGGGCAATTCTTCCTTACATCACCATCGGCATAGACGGCCCAATGCCGTGAGGTGATCACATAGGCGAGTCGACCATCGCTGGTGAGTTGCAAGGGATTCAGCGGATCCGCGCTCGATGCGTCGGCCGCCCGCGCACTATCGGCGACGCCATATGCAAGCACACAACTGGTAGCGGCACACAGAAGCGCCGTCTTGCTCATTCTCATTGCAAACACCCCGTCCCTCATTGAAGAGGTCGCACACTAGTCCGCGTTGCCACCCGCCCGGCCGGCACTCGTGAAGTCATCTCGCAGCCAGAACGCTTTGAAGCCATTCCTGTTGCCCCAGAACTCACCCCAGGCATCGCCGTTGGCGTCTCCAGGTTTTGCATCGTCAACGAAGGTGTAGATGGGTCGATCGCGGAAGGTCCAGACATGCAGCGCACCTGTGGCACCCGCCTGTGCAAACCTGCCTGTCGCGGGATCGATCCACGCGACACCCCAGATCAGATTGTTGCTTGCCGCGTTGTCGGCAGCCGGCACGTAGCGCCAGGTCTTGTTGCAGAGAGCAACATCGCCATTGCCGCAGACGGCAAGGCGATAGGCCTGCGTGGTTGTCGGATGATCGCAGGCCAGCTGATCGACCGTGTCCTCGCCGCAGTTGTAGAGGTAAAGCGTCTTTCCGTTCTGATCGGCAAGCAACTGCCCGATACGCGAATCCTGGGCCGTGAATCCCGCGGGTGGCTCAGGAGTCTTCTGCGTGTAGACGTTGTGCCAGCCCGGTGTGTCGCTGCCTTCCAGGCTGCGCAGCCGCCGATCGGCCACATGGGTATAGAGCGGCTTGCCGCGGAACGACCACTGCTTCACGCCTGGTGAGCGTTCAATGATCTTCCACTCGCCCTGGGGAACCGCGAGCGCACCAGCGACAACAGGCGCCCATTGTTCGACGCAGGCGCCGTGACAGTTCGATTTATCCGGCTCATCGCCATCCCACGTGTACACGGACTTGCTGTCGCGGGTCACCACCAACCGACCGGTCGCATGCGGCTTCACATCGAACGCGGGCGGCACATTCGGAGATGGCCCGATCGGGCGGCGACCCACCGCAGCATCGTAACGACGCTCGCGCCTCGATGCGCCGTTCACCTGACCCGGCTGCTTGTCCAGAATAGAGGTATAAACCGCGTAGCGGCCGTAGGCCCATTGCCTGCTGCCGTCAGCGCGCGCAACGATCGTGAATTTGCCCACGGCTTTGGCGTCCGCATTCGCAACCACCGGTCGCCACAGATCCGCACACGTGGGACGCTGTTCCAGATCCGGAAGTATCAGCCCGGCGGGATAGGGAGTCATGTATCCCGCATTCGCCGAGTAACGGGTGTTGTCACACGTCGGCTGGTCTGGATGCTCGCCCGCCTCTCCATTGCGCAACGTTTCAGTTGGCCACGTGTACAGCGTCAGACCGCCTGGCGCGGCGAACACCGGACCATCCACATCCGTCAGCTGCACGCTGAATCCAGGCGGCAGAGGTTCGCGCTTGTAGTCCTCCACTTCCTTCACTGGCGGCCGATAGCTGCCAGCGACATCCGCGTGCGCGCTTGCGGCACAGACGAGAACATTGACGGCGAGCAGAATGGTGGTTCGGACAGATCGACGCATTTCAGTTCCACTCGTGAGGCACTAAACGAGAATCTCCGAAATCTCCTTCGACGTGGCATTGCTCTTGACGCCAAAGGAGTTCGCATTGACACCCAGGACGCGCAACGCCGTATAGCTGAGCCGTGTCGTGGGACTGCCCGCACCGTCAATATGCAATCCTGTCTTCAACTGTCCGCCGGCCTTGCCCGCAGTAAACATTGCCATCCCATCCAGCGAATGGATGCGTGCGAGTCCATGGTCGGAGTTGGCCATGATGAAGCAGTTGTCCAACAGCGTACCGCTCCCCTCCTTCACGCTTGCCAGGGTCTGCACAAGCTCCACCCACGAACCCATTGCCTGGCGGGTGAACCACGACACCTCCGGCTGGTATCCGAGGTGGTCGTCGATTCCTTCTTCATGCGTCGATGAATGATGCGGCCGCTCGTACCCGGCTCTCACCGTGTCCGAGAACGGCGCGGAGTAGGTCAGATTGAAGACCCGCGTCTGATCACAGGCCAGTGCCATCGCGATGAACTCGGCCATCATCCTGTGCCGCGTGGCCACAATGTCCGCGTCGCGACCCGGCTGGACATCCTGTTGCATTGGCTTCGGAGCACGGCATGCGGCGATCGGTTCGGGACGCTGCAACTGTGTATCGAGCTGCTGCTCCAGATGACGCAGGCTGGTGAAGTACTGATCGAGTCTCGCCCTGTCTTCGGCGCCAACGCGCCGGTTGACCTTCTTGACGTCATCCATCACGCCCGACAGCACGCTTCTGCGAGCCAGAATCGTCGGACTGGGCGTGAATGTAGCGGCGTTCGGATCCTGAAATTCCGACCCGAAGATGCGCTGGTACAGATGCAACGGCGTGTACTCCGGCATCGTCGGCGAATTGACCCCTTCGTAGCTCACGGTCGTGCGCGGTTCGCCCGTCGCCGTGGCGGTCAGCGTCTTGAACCGCGTCGTGCGACTGATCTGGTTTGCGATCGTGATGTCCAGCGTTTCGCCGGGACGATCTTCGCGCGACTTCGGTGCTGAGCCCGCGCGCGTCGCTACCCAGCCGGAGAAGTGACAGAGGTTCTCGTTGCCATCGAGGAACGCCGAGAAGTTCGTCAACAGGTTCATGTGCTGCTGAACAGGCGCGAACGCCTTGATCTCCTCAGGCAGGTCGTACCCTGCGCCGTGCTTCTTCGGCACGAATACCTTGGCGCTCATGCCGCATCCCCAGAACCAGGTTCCGAACCGCACTGGCAACGGTCGCCCGTCGGCAAGAGCAGTGCCGCTGTCGTTCAGGAAACAATTCAGGAGCGGCAGGCCTACGGTTACCAACCCGCCGTTCACCATGCCGCGCAGAACGCGCCGCCTGTTCCACTTACTCATTGCGACTCCCAATGCTCGAGGTACTTGCCGTCAGATGACCCGTCTCACTGGACTGCTGCTCGTCGCCATCCACCAGTTGCGTCGCACGGGCCTGCGAGTAGGCGGGACTCAACGCAATGGCGCGAAGCAATTCCGGAACCCGGTAACCCTCCTCCCCGAAGCGCTGCGCCAGATAGTCGAGATAGGGGCCGTCGTCATGCGTGGTGGGCCCGCCCGTTGCATAGGCGTAGACACGCCGCACGAGGCAACTCGGCAAGGCCGGATTGTCGTGCAGCGCATGCGCGAGACCCACCGTATCGCTGAACGGCTTGCCGTCGAGATCGCCGGAGGCATCAATGGGTGCACCACGCTCGGCAATGCGATACACACCGCCTCCATCGAACAGCTCCATCGTCAGACCGATCGGATCCGTGATCTTGTGGCAACCCGCGCAGACTGGATTCTCCAGATGAGCCTGCACCCGATCACGCTGGGTTCGATGCGCCGGATTCGGATTGTTCAGAGCGGAGAAGTCCACATCCGGCGGCGCATTCGGCACGGTCTGGCAGAGGAAGAGTTCCCGCACGGCCTTGCCGCGTCGCGTCGGAGAACTGCGCCCAGGGTGCGAGTGGCTGGTCAGAAAGCTCACGTGCGTCAGAATGCCTGACCGCCCTGAGTTCTCCGGAAACTCGTACTCAGTCCAGCCCTGCACCGCCGGCGTACCATAAACCACCGCAAGTGCCGGAGAGATGAACGTCTCGCGCGTCGTGAATAGATCGAGATAGCTCCGGTCCTTCGTGACCAGATGGTCAACGATGGTTCGCAGCGTCTGCTCACGTGCATCGACAATCGTGGCGCCAGTGATCGACGGGTAGATCTGGGGATCCTTGAACAAGGTGTCGAACACCTCGAAGTCCATCAGATCATCGAAGAATGCGCGTACACCGACCTCAAGGCGCGGACTGGCGAGCATCATGTCCACAATCTGCTCGCGCCCTCGCCGCGTCTGGATCTCACCCGTTTCGGCAGCACGAAGCAGCGCCTCGTCCGGGCCGGCATCCCACAGCAGGAAACTCAACCGCTGCGCGACGGAGTAAGCGTCGAAGCGGAATTTTCCTTTGTTGTCCGGGTCCGCTTCATAGGTGTCGGCAATGAACAGGAACTCCGGACTGATCAACATGCCTTCCAGTGCGATGGCGAGTCCCGGATAGAACCCTCCAAGTTGATCGGCTGCGGTACCCGCCTTCTCCACCAGTGAAGCCAGCTGCTGCTCACTCATCGGTCGCCGGTAGAGCAGCCGCCCCACAGATGACAGGAACTGCGCCGCACAGGCGTCGTCGGCCGATCGCTCATTCTGGGGTCTGCATGGAATCAGGAAGTCGCGCGCTCCTTCCTCGGTGACTGCTGCCGCGATCTGCGTTGCCGTGCGCCGAAACTGATCGAGTTTCCCCGCATCCAGCGTTGCAACGGCAGCGCCGTTGGCCAGCAGGCCTTCGCGACGAGTCATTGGCGCAAAACGCGCGTCGATACGCAGATTCGGTCCGAAGATGTAGGTCAGCGTATTGATGTACTGATCCTGCGTGATCAGACGCATCCTCGGCTCGGTGCCGCGGATCTCGCCCTTGTAACCGGGAGACGGAACGAGGAAGAACACGATGATTGCAGTGGCGCAGATTGCCGCCGCACCCAGGATCCATGCAGTACGTCGACTGACGCTTTTGAGCATCACTGGCCTCATATGCGAATCGTGCCAATAGGAGAACATCATTCTGTTCTTGATAACTGGTCGCGTCAAGATTGCAGCAAGTGATGCGCGAGCCGGAGCTGCGCAGAGCATCCTGCCGTTCCCATTTGCGACTGATCACCCACCCGGGTCCGCATCACCGCTACGCCGAATGTTCACCAACCGGCGCGATCGGCACGGACGCTTCCGCATACGAGGGCGATCCGGACTGCTGCTCCAGCAGCCGCCGGATGACCGGAGCGCCCGCCCCTTGATGCAATGCGCGCAGGCGCTGAAATACCCCTGCGTCATCGTGGGTCATGCGGCTGGTGTGGCGAATGTACTCAAGCCACGTCGCTGTCTCGTAGCGCTCGATCCAGATCTCCTGATCTGAGACATCGCGCAACAGGACGCAGTTGCGCGCACCGTCACGGCGCCGGATTCTCCTGCGCTCCGCCATCAGCGTGAGGAACTCGAGAACGTCCTCCCTGCGAATCCTGTACTCGACCGAGACGACGACGGGCCCGGTGCGGTAGTCGACCGGCACGGTGGTCTGTGGCTCATGCGAGGGCCACAGCGGATCGAGATTGAGATGCTCCGTCTGCGTGAGCGGCAGCCAGCGGCCCAGAAGCGCGTTCAACACGAGCACGCCCGCCGCAGCCATCAGTCCGACGGCGACGCCCCGACTATCGGCAAGTACGCCCAGCGCCCAGCTGCCGAGCGCCATGCCCCCGTACGTTGCCATCTGATAGATCGACAGCGCCCGGGCGACGACCCAGCGCGGCGCCGACAGCTGCACGCTGACGTTGTACGTCGACAACGCAAGAACCCATGCCATGCCGGCAATGATCATCGCGAACATGGAAAGCAGCAGGCTTGAACTCAGACCGATGACCGTCGCCGCCAGCGCGCAGGCGATACTTGCCACGCGGACACCGCCTTCCGTAGACAGCATGCGCCTCATGATCTCATTGCACATGCCACCACCCACTGCGCCCACACCGAAAGCGCACGACAGCAGACCGTACGTAAGCGCACCGCCGCCGATCGAATCCCTGGCGACGACCGGCATCAGCGCAGTCACGGCGCTGGCGCCGATGCCAAACACCGCGCCACGCGCCAGGACGGCACGCAGCACGGGAGACATCCACACATACCTTATTCCCGCGGCCACGGCCGACCCCAGCGGCTCGCGCGGCAACAGGCGCGGAACCAGCGACGGGCGCCAGCGAAGCAGGACAATCACGAGCCCCACTCTGCTCACTGCGTTCACCATGAATGCCACCGCCACACCAGCAATCGCAACGAGGATCCCCCCAAGCGCCGGACCACCGGTGCGAGCAAGGTTGTATCCCGTACTGTTGATCGCCACGGCATTGGGCAGCTGCGCACGCGGAACCATGTCACCGACAGCAGCCTGCGACGCCGGGTAGTAGAAGGCACCGCCGCTGCCGAGCAGGAATGTCAGCAGCAGCAGCATCCACGGCGTAAGTCCCCCGGTCCACGCGCACGCTGACAGCACGAGCGACATCACAAACAGGAAGACCTGGGACCCGAGCATCACCTGGCGACGATCGAGACTGTCCGCCATGGCGCCCGCGACGAGGGAGAACAACACCAGCGGCAGAGAGACCGCAGTGGTCACCAATGCGACCATGTCGGCGGAGTTGGTCATCGCCAGCATCATCCATGAGGCGGCAACGGTCTGAATCAGGGCGCCCAGGTTCGCGAACAGGCTGTTGATCCACATGGACCGGAAGATCGGTACGCGAAACGGCGCCCATATGGACGAGCGCTGAGGCACCTCCCCGGATTCTTTGCTCGAGGCGCCGTCCGTGAGGCTCATGCAGATACGGCGTGCGCTTCCAGAATCGCGTCGCCTACGGCAGTCGGGTTTTCGCGCGGCAGGAAATGACCCGCGCCGCGCACAATTCGACGCGTGAGCAGCCTCGGAAAATCCGACCGCTGCTGCGACGTTATTTCCGAGGCAGGAGGACCGAATCCCGAGTCACCTCCATGCAGAAGGATCGAGGGCACTTCGATCCTGGGTCGCATCGCCAGCTGCCGCTCCATGCTTTCGAAACGCGCCTCGCCTGCCGCGTTGAAGCTGCGATGCCGGTAGGAGTGCGTGACGCAGCCGGTGAAATCCGGGTTATCGAAGGAGCGCGCAGTCTCTTCATAGGTACGTTCGGAGAACGACCAGGATGGCGACCACTCGCGCCAGAGGAACCTGCACAGGTCACGCCGATTGTACTGGAGCGCCTGCGCGCCGACCGGCGTGTTGAAGTACCACTGAAACCAGGCCTGCTTCATCAGCGCGGGGTTGCCCGGCGGACTCATGGTGATCGTGTTCTGGATCGTATAGCCCCCGATCAACACAGCCGCGCGGACGCGCTCGGGATGCAGGGCTGAGACAATGCAGGCGGCCCGACAGCCCCAGTCATAGCCGCAAAGCATGAATCGGCGCAGACCGAGGACGTCGGCAAGATCGATCACGTCCTGGGCGATGGCCGATTGTTGCGCAGTACGAGGCGCGTCCGGATCGAGAAACCGGGTCGGCGCGAATCCTCTGAGCCAGACCGCAATCGGCCGCAGCCCCTCGCGCGCAAGCGTGGGCACGACATCATCATAGGCATGCGCGTCATCGGGAAACCCGTGCAGAAGAATCACCGGGAATCCGTTGCGATCTCCACTGTCGGTATAGGCAATCTCGAGCACGCGAGTGCGGACGCGCAGGATGGGCGGCGCCGTGGACGCCCGCAGCGGAGCGCCGACGGCGGCGCTCGCGCCAGCCGCAACCACACTCTTCAGAAGCGTCCGACGTCTGATCGACATGCGGCATCCTCAGAGTCGCAGACTCGTTGCACCTATTGCTCTTCCGGTCTCTGCAGTGCACTCAAGGGCCACTTGTTGACTTGATCGATGATCCGCGCGAAGGCCCGCGTGGATGCCTCCAGCCCGGTCCATGGCACCGTCTCGGGTGTTTCCAGATCAGTGTGGAAGTAAGTGTGGAACTCACTCACGGTGACGCCGGGCAGAAACTTGTAGAACACACCCAGATCACCGGCTGGCGGCCTGATATTCGGATCGAGTGCCAACGGGACACCAAATTCCCTGAATGCGCTTCGCACGCTCTCTTCCAGCTGCGGGCGCTGCTTGCCGCCCCCATACCAGACCATCGGCATGTAGGTGTTTGCGGTGACGATCTTGCCCTCAGGATGGTAGCGAGGCCGTGACTGCGTAGCGATGGTGGACGGATGTTCGACATTGATCATGAGTGCAGTCCTGGAAAAGAGCTGACTCCTGTTCTGCACCATCCATCGCCGGCCGACACCCCCATCGGAACCATTGTGATGCCCATCGAGCCCGACGAAGACGAGTGTTCGACGTCGAGCTTCACGCGGCATCCTGGCGTAGTGCTCGGCCAGTCCGATCATCGAAGCAACTCCGGATGCATTGTCGCCCGCCGCATCGAACCAGCCATCCGTATGCGCGATGACATAGATCGTCTCGTCGGTAGCGCCCGGCAAGGAGCCCCAGATGAGATGGGTCTTGAGATCAGGAACCATCCGCGTACCGAGCGTGACCCTGACCTCAGGAGGCTGATTGCCTGCGGTCTCAATCATCGCTCGTACGGCGAGGCCATCGTCATTGCCCAGGGAGAACGCCGGAACATCGGTACCCGATGGGTACTGCTGGAAACGCATATTCCCCGGCAGCATGGAAACGTCGAAGACTACAGCGGCACCTTTTTCAGCTGCGCGTCGCACGCCGCCTTCATTCTTGACGCCAAGCATGCCGTAGACGAACACGGCCTTTCCGCGAACGTCCTTCCCCATGAAGTCCGCCTCGGCACCCAGCCCGCCATACACCGCCTCCGTCTTCACGCCACTCGCGGGCAGCGGATTGGCTCCATGAAACGGCTGCGCAGAACTGAGACTCATTGTCTCGCCTCCGGCGGGGCTGATTGTCGCCTCCCAGTCAGTTGGAAACCATTGCGGGGGAAGCGCCAGAGACTGGATGCGTACATCGGACAATCCGAGCGATCGGTATTTCGCAGCCAGCCACTCTGCGGTGGCCGCATCACTGGCTGTACCGGTAATGCGTCCCCAATAGTGTGGGTCGATGTCGTTGCGAAAACGTCGCGAGATCTCGCTCAGTTCGACGACGTACTTGTGCATCTTCCGGCCATCGATCGACGCATAGGCTTCAGCCCCCTTGGGCAGCGGGTACACAACGAACGACTCATCGAGTCGCGCCAGCGGAGCCGCCGCGGAAGCTCCGGATGAATCGGCTACGCCCTCTGCATGACATGGATACGACGCCGCACCAACTGCGGAAAGCACAAGCATAGTCACAAGCCGATTCTTCATTGCGTGTTCTCGATGCTTATCGGTTGAGTGACCGAACGCCGTGCGGAAAGGACGCTACGCCTGACGACCGGGCGCAGTGCGTATGAGGGTCGATATGAGGCAAATGCAAAAATCGCACTATGTTCACATATGCGATCTTAGGGTCAATGCAGCTGACCCGGCAAGCAGCACGGTCGGAGTCTGTGGTGGCCGGTGATTCATACCGCGTGGCCGTGACGAGGGACTATCGGGCTTGCGCCACAGCGCCCCCAACGGAAGGTCGCCCGGATGCCAGAGAAGGAGAAAGGGGGGCGGACGGCAGGATGGGGGCCCGCGACTCACTCATATATATGTATGCCAGCCCCACCCGGGAACGACGACGCTGGGCCGGCACGATCTCTACTGCACTGCAGACCACCTTCTTGCCGCCGGCAGGCCTAGGCATCCTTCTCGATGTATCCCAGAGTCCGCGAAATCTCCCGGGCGCCGTCCTTCACCAGGCGTGACATCACCTTGGCCTGCTGCAATCCACGAACAACAGGCGCCCCGATTGCGATCGCCGCCACGGTCTCGCCATCACGCCCGAAGATTGGCGAGCCGAAGCCAACCACCCCTTCGTTCACATCCTCGTTGGTCGTCGCGAGCGAGTTCTTCCGGATGTCCTTGATGATGCCCTCCAACTCGCCGCGACTCATCATCTTCTTGTTCGGATTCAGCGGAATGAACCTGGTCCCGGAGAGATAGTTCTTGCGAAATGCGTCGTCCTGGAAGGCAAGAAGGGCGCGACCACAGGCCGAGCCATAGAGAGGTCGACGCTCGCCCACACTTGCGATGAAGCGAATCGCGCGAGTGCTCTCGACCTTGTCGATGTAGATCGCATGAGTCGAGTCCGCAGAGAGTTCAGCGAGCAGGATGGTCTCGCCGCTCTGCTCCGCCAGTCTCTGCAACACTGGTCGAGCCAGTTGCGCGAGCCGGCGCTGTCCAATGATCACAGAACCGAGCGCAAATGCCTCGGCACCGAGCATGTATCCGGCTTCTCGCTGCACGATATACCCGGCATCGACAAGCGTACGCAGCAACGCGAGCAGGCTCGTCTTCGGGGTCCGCGTAGCAAGACTGAGCTGAGCAAGGCTCACACTTTCTTCAGAGAGCGCGAGAACCCGCAGCACATTGAGCAGCCGCGTGACCGAGCGGGGCCCGTTGCGACGTGCCTTGCTCACGGCCGTCTGTTTGACTGGCCGCTGCTCGTCCGTCGGAACCACACTCAGTTGAGCACTGCCCATCGATGAATTCCGTTTAGTCATAAAACCGTGTGGACATTTTTTTCCGACTTCCCATGGCTGAACTACTCGATCCTCGCCGTTCGCCAACACTGCACGGCGAAATCCGCCTAATCTCTGGCGGCGGCTGCAAGGCCCTGCGCAAGCGCCTCACAGGACATTACTGTCGCTGCACCGCTCAGCGATGTTACGGCCGCCTGATGCATTGAGTTGTCGAAAGCGGCACAGCCGTCTTCAAGAAGAATGATTGAGTAGTCGCGGACAGCCGCATCACGAAGCGTTGATGCAACCCCGCCCTGGGTGACGATACCCGCAATTGCCAGTCGGGTGACCGCAAGCCGGCGCAGAAGCCATTCGAGCCGAGTCTGATAGAAGGCCGAGTAGGCAATCTTCTCCACCGTGGCATCGAAGGGGCCCAGTTCGTCGAGCATTGCCTGACCCCATGAGCCCGGCGCGAAATGACCTTCATCCAAGAAGGGACGCATCTGCTTGAGATGCGCCGCAACGAGCGGCTCGCCCGCGCGACCTGGTACCAGAGTAAACATGGTCCCGACTACCACTCCGCCGGCGTGTCGTACCGCATCGGCAACGCGCCGGACACGAGGCGTGACCGCGCTGACGTGTGCTGCGGCGATGCCCGATTTTGCGTATATCCCGTCGGGGTGCAGGAAGTCGTTCTGCAGGTCGCAGACCAGCAATGCCAGATCGCTTGCATCACTGAAATCAAGAAGATTCATTGAACTCACTGTCTCGCTCATTCCGCCAGAACGCGCAACGCTCAGATTTTCGTGCCCAGCAATCTACCCAGGCTGGCGAAGAAACCGTCCTCATTCTCGAACGGAATCATGTGTCCTGCCTCGACGTGGTCGACCGTGATCGACGGCATGCGTGTCTTGATGTCCTCAATGTCCGCCTGCTCGATCGTGCCGCCTCGCGTGGCCACCATGAGGGAGGTGCGGACTTTCGTTTTGTTGAAGTCGGGAAAGATGTCTTCCTCGTGGAAGTTGCGATGCGTGGTGAGCACCGCGACTTCATTGCATGTATGGGTCCACTCTGCGCGCACACGTTTGGAGTGATCACTCCAGAATGGCTCGTCCTTGGTGGCTTCCCACAGCTCGCCGCGCCTGGCCTTCGCGAGCCGGTCGACGACGCGATCCAGCGGGACAGGATAACGCCGTCTGCCCGGTCCACTGACCGGCGGGTCGATCATCACGATCTGATCGATCGGGTCGCCGTACTTGCTTGCTGTGCGCAGCGCGATGCGTGCGCCCATGGAATGACCGACGATGCTGTATTTCCTGAATCCGAGTGCATCGGCAAGACCTGCGACGTCGTCGGCGTAGGCATCCAGGCTGTAGTCCAGTTCATCACCCGTCTCGGAAAGACCGCGCCCGCGAACGTCGGTGACGTATGTATCGTAAGCAGCACCGAGGCGATCGCCGACGAAATCCCAGATGGGGGCAGGCGTCATGATGCCCGGTATGAGAATCAACGGATGTCCTTCGCCACCGAAGCGCAGGTAGTGCTGCCGGATATTGTTGGCGCGAAGGGTGTGGCCGTGAATGAACCTGATGAGTTTCAAGACTTTCCTCCAGCAAGCTGCGAACCCGTTGGGACAACACCATCGTCCGGCTGTCCGTGCGTTGCCATCGCCGCTCGCTGTGATCCCACTGGATAGACCAGCGACTACCGCCGACGCATTTGGTGGAGGAAATCCGAGTCCTTCAGCGAACATCAGTCACTGCTTCAGCAGCTGCGCGAAGAGCAAGGCGCTCGCGCGACTCAAAACTGCAGCAAGAGGCCACACCCGGATTGTCAGTGGCCCGGCATTCGGCAGTAATCGCGCACTTACGCACGCCCGGAAACATTCGCGCAAGCATCTGTCTCAACCGTAGCATTGTCAAGATGGGAATGACATTCTCATACACGTATAGGCCGCGGACCACGCCTTACTTTTGCCCGTCCTCCACTTGTGTCTCATTATCGAACGTCGTGCTACAATGCGCACGACACGTCTATTCGATGGCTTGCCTCCAATGCTGGATTCAATACACACGAACTCGCGCCGACAGGAGATCGTCGGCCCGATAGAGCAGCTCTGCAGCCAGTTTGGCGACGACTACTGGAGAGCCCACGACATCTCCGGAGAATTTCCCGAAGAGTTCTACCGCGCCGTCGCCGACGGCGGCTGGCTGGGTATCGCCATGCCGGAGGCGTATGGCGGCTCCGGTCTCGGCATCCGGGAAGCTGCCGTGATGATGCGCACGATTGCGCAGTCCGGCGCCGGGATGAGTGGCGCCTCAGCAGTCCACATGAACATCTTCGGCCTGCAGCCTGTGGTGAAGTTCGGCACCGACGCGCAGAAGCAGCGCATGCTGCCGCCGCTCATCGCAGGCCGGGAAAAAGCCTGTTTTGCCGTGACGGAAGCGAACTCGGGCCTCGACACTGCGCGACTGCAAAGCCGTGCCGTGCGCGACGGCGACTGCTATCGGCTGACAGGATCCAAGATCTGGATTTCGACGGCGCAGGTCGCGCACAAGGCCTTGATCCTGGTGCGTACCACGCCCATCGATCAGGTCAGACAGCCCACTGACGGCCTGAGCCTTTTCTACACGCCGCTGGATCGACAGGCCGTGGAGATACGCGAGATCGACAAGCTCGGTCGCCACGCGGTCGATTCGAACATGCTGTTCTTCGAGAACTGGCGTGTGCCTGCCGATGACCTGATCGGTCAGGAAGGCAACGGCTTTCGCCAGATACTTCATGGCTTCAATCCCGAGCGCATTCTCATCGCGGCTGAGGCCATCGGGCTCGGCTATGCCGCTTTGCGGAAAGCCTCGCAATACGCTACGGAGCGCCACGTGTTCGGCCGCCCGATCGGTCAGAACCAGGGTATCCAGCACCCGTTGGCTCGCTGCTGGATGAACCTCGCAGCAGCTGAACTGATGATGGAACACGCCGCTTCGCAGTACGACGCCGACCAGTCCTGCGCCGTCGAGGCCAACAGCGCAAAATTTCTTGCTGCGGAAGCGGCCTACGAAGCCTGCCAGACGGCCGTGATGACCCATGGCGGCATGGGGTACTCGAAGGAGTATCACGTCGAACGCTATTTGCGCGAATGCTTCATCGCCCGCATCGCGCCCGTGAGCCCGCAGATGATCATGAACTTCATCTCAGAGAAGGCACTCGACCTGCCGCGCTCGTACTGACATCGATACAGAGGAATAAATTCGCATGAGCGAACAGAACACGGGGGCTTTGAACGGCATCAAGGTGCTCGATCTCAGTCGCGTGCTCGGGGGCCCGTACTGCGCACAGATCCTCGGGGATCATGGTGCGGATGTCATCAAGGTTGAGCCCCCGAACGGCGACGAAACCCGGACCTGGGGACCGCCGTTCACCGACGGCACGGCCGCCTACTTCGAAGGGGCGAATCGCAACAAGCGCAGCATCGTGCTGGACCTGAATGCCTCTGCCGATCAGCGCATCATGTTCGAGCTGCTTGAGCAGTCGGATGTGCTGGTGCAGAACTTCAAGATGCGGTCACTGCGCCGCTGGGGACTGCATCCGACGAAATTGCAGGCGCTGTACCCGCGCCTCGTGCATTGCTGGATCACGGGTTTCGGCGAAGACGGCCCGCTCGGGGGCTTTCCGGGCTATGACGCCGTGGCGCAGGGCTTGACCGGACTGATGAGCGTGAACGGTGAACTCGACGGCAATCCGTTGCGGCTGGGCATCCCGATCATCGATCTCGTGACGGGCATCAATGCGGCCCTCGGCATCATGATGGCCTTGCGCGACCGCGACATCACCGGCAAAGGACAGGTCATCGAGTCCTCGCTGTTCGACAACGGCCTGGCCCTGCTCCATCCGTCTGTGGCCAATTTCCTGCGCTCCGGCAAGGTCCCCAGGCCCACCGGCAGCGCGCACCCGAACATCACGCCTTACGATCGCTTCGCTGCAAAGAACGGTTCCATCTTTCTGGCGGTCGGCAACAACGGTCAGTTCGAAATTCTCTGTCAGACACTGGCCGCACCGGAGCTGGCGGCCGATCCTCGTTTCATTTCGAATGGGCTGCGCAACGAACACCGAGATGCCCTGAAGGTTGCCATTGAAACCAGGCTCGCCGCGTTCGATGCGCGAGAGATCAGCGAGACACTGATGAAGGCAGGCGTCCCCTGCGGCGCAGTACAGAACGTTCGGGAGGCGGTGCAACATCCGCACACAGTCCATCGCGAGATGATCGTCGGAGTTCAGGAGTACCGCGGCGTGGCGTCTCCGATCAAGATGAGCCGCTCGAAGCCGACCTATCGCCGCCAACCACCCGGGCTGGGCGAGCACCATGATGAGGTGCTGGCATCGCTGGCCTTCAGCGGCGCACGCAAGGAGGGCACCTGATGAGCATGACGATGGCAGAAGCGATCCTCGCGCGCGCCAGCGGCAGAACCCGTGTTGGTCCCGGCGACTTCGTCGTGGTCAACGTCGATACCGTGGTGATGCTGGACACCAGCTTCTTCAAGACCCTGCGCAAGGAAGTCATCAAGGTACACGACCCCGACAAAGTCGCCGTGATCTACGACCACGTCGTTCCGGCGCCCGACCAGGCCGCAGCGGAGGCACATCGCTACGGCCGCGAGTTCGTCAGAAAGTTCGGGATCAGGCGCTTCCACGATGTTGGTCCCGATCAGGGCATCAGTCATGCGGTCGTCGCCGACAGGGGCTATGCCCTGCCCGGATCTGTCCTTGTCTGCTCCGATTCGCACACCTGTGCGAGCGGCGCCTTCAATGCCGCCGCACGCGGCATCGGCTACCCCGACATGATTTACGCGCTGACCACCGGGAAGACCTGGTTCCAGGTGGGCGAGACCGTCCGCTATGACCTCGTCGGCGAGTTGCAGCCGGGCGTCTCTGCGAAAGACCTGTTCCTGCACATCGCCAATGAATTTGGCGAACACGCGGGCCAGAACATCGAATACGGCGGCCCAGGCATGCAGTCACTGAGCATGAATGCCCGGCGCACGATCGCCGCGATGGGCGCCGAGCTGAGCGCCGAGTTTGTGACCTTCGAGCCCGACGACCGGCTGCTCAACTACATGAAGGAGCGCACGGACCGGCAGTTCAACCCAGTCACCCCTGACGCCAATGCAAAGTATCGGGCCCGGCGCACGATCGAACTCGATACGCTGGAGCCGCTGGTTGCACTGCCCGACACGGTGATCAACAACTCGCGCCCCATCTCGGAAGTGGAAGGCGTACGCATCGACCAGGCATTCATCGGGTCCTGCGCAAACGGCACGCTGGATGATCTCGCCGAGGCGGCGCGCATCGTTGCGGGCAGGCATGTCGCAACGGGTGTGCGCTTCCTCATCACACCCAGCTCACAAGCCGTGATGCAGGCTGCCGCGAATGCCGGTTATCTGCAAACCCTCATTCAGGCCGGTGCGGTGGTCACTCCCGCCACCTGTGGCGCCTGTTACGGCGGACACATGGGTGTGCTCGGCCCCAACGAAACGTGCATCACGGCGAGCACACGCAACTTCAAGGGACGAATGGGAGACAACTCCGCACGTATCTACATGGCATCTCCAGCCACGGTCGCCGCATCAGCGATCGCCGGCAAGATAACCCACCCGGGGGCGCTGCAATGATCCGCGGCAAGATCTGGAAGTTCGGCGACAACATCAATACCGATCTGATGGTGCCGAGCGAAGTGACTTACGCCAGCCAGGAAGATCAGGCGCGCGCCGTATTTCAGGCGAACCGGCCCGGCTGGGTGAAAGAAGTTCAGCAGGGCGACATCCTCATCGGCGGGCGAAATTTCGGCATGGGATCGAGCCGCCCGGCGGCGCGCTCGCTCAAGAATGTCGGACTGGCCTGCATGCTGGCCGAATCACTCAACGGGCTGTTCTTCCGCAATGCCGTGAACTTCGGTTTCGTGGCGATGGAATGTCCGGGCGTGCACGATCTGTTCAAGGAAGGTCAGCACGCCAGCATCGATCTGGAAAACTGGACCATAGCCAATACAGACACAGGGGCAACCCTTCCCATCACCCCGATCCCCGTCGAGCTGCGCTCCCTGATGATGGAAGGCGGCGTGTTCACGCTGCTGGAAAAGCTCGAACTGATCGAACCCAGCAAGGCAAAGGCAAAACCGTGACAAGACCCACCACCCGACTGCGCAAACTGCTCGCCACTGGCGATCTTCTGATGGCCCCCGGTGTTTCGGATGCGGTCACCGCCCGACTGGTTGCGAAGAAGGGTTTCGATGCAATCTACATGTCGGGCGCAGGCACATGCGCAGTACGGCTCGGCCAGCCAGACACGGGCGTGATCACCCTGACGGAGATGGCCGAGAACGCGAACAGCATTGCCGCTGCCTCCGGTCTGCCGCTGATTTCGGATGCTGACGATGGATTCGGCGGTGTCATGAATGTCATGCGTACGGTGCGCCGCTTCGAACAGGCAAACGTTGCGGCCATCCACATCGAGGACCAGCAGCTCCCGAAACGCTGCGGTCATTTCGCCGGCAAGGCCATTGTTCCTGCCGATGAAATGGTCGCCAAGATCCGCGCGGCCATGTCGGCACGCACGGACCCGGATTTCATGATCATCGCCCGCACCGATGCGCTCGCGGTGGAAGGATTCGAAGCCGCCCTCAAGCGCGCGAAGATTTATGCGGATGCCGGAGCGGATGCAATCTTCGTCGAGGCGCCCACGGAGATGGAGCAGGTCGCCCGCATTCCCAAGGCATTCTCCTGCCCCGCCATCTTCAACATGGCCTCGAGCGGCAAGACGCCCTTCCTGCACAAGGATGAAATTGCACGCCTGGGCTTCAGGATTGCGATCTACCCGATCTTCACGTTGCTGGCAGCCGTGAAGGCGGCGAGCAATGTACTGGACACGCTAAAAGCCGAAGGTACGGCGAAGAATCTGGCAAAAGAGGTGATGAGCTTCCGCGAGTTCTTCACCCTGCTCGGCCTGGAAGAGGTCCAGGCGCTCGAAAAGCAGTTCGGTGTCTCGGAGGATCGTCAGGCACGTTTCTGATCACGTCAGCCCGCCTCGAAGAAGAAGACATGACTGGCACCCGGACTACCAGGGCCTTCGTACTGGAGAAGATCGGCTACGACGGCCTCATGGAGCGGACTCGTGAGGTTCCTCCAACCGGACGCCGCCAGGTATTGATCAGGATGAAAGCAGCCTCGCTCAACTTCCGTGATCTGAAAATCCTGAAGGGCGTCTACTTCCGCAACCCCGTTCTGCCGAAGGTGCTGCTCTCTGACGGAGCCGGCGAGGTTGTCGAGGTCGGCGCCGACGTCACTGCCTACAAGCCCGGCGACCGGGTATTAACAATCTACATGGAGGGTTGGTACACCGGCCCAATGGACCCGGAGCGGAAGGGATGGAAGGCCAAGTCGAGTGAGGTCGACGGCGTCGCGCTGGAATATGCGGTCTATGACGAGGCGGACCTGCTGCCGATTCCCGACTCCATGTCTTACGCGGAAGCAGCCTGCACCCCTTGCGCCGGCGTTACCGCCTGGCATGCACTGATATCGGTGGGCCGCCTGAAGACCGGCGACTCCGTACTGACCATGGGCAGCGGCGGCGTCTCCCTCTTCGGCCTGCAGATCGCCAGGATGGCTGGCGCGCGGGTCATCGCAACTTCCAGCGACGACGCCAGGCTGAAGCGCCTGCTCAGGCTCGGCGCCTCGGACGGCATCAACTACAAGCAGGTGCCTGACTGGGGCGAAGCGGTCCTCCGCCTTACCGGCGGCCGTGGCGTCGATCACGTACTCGAAGTCGGCGGCGATGGGACGATCCAGCAATCGATCCGCGCCACCAGGGACGGCGGACGGATCGCCTCGGTCGGCAACCTCAGCGGTAAGTTCACCCAGATCAGACACGCCGAGCGCGGCATCGAGGTTGTCTCCATCGCCGTCGGCTCGCGCGAGATGAACCAGGATTTGATGCGGGCAATCGAACTGCATCGTCGGATGCCGGTGATCGACCGCACCTTCCCTTTCGCCGACCTGAAGAAGGCGCTCGGCTATCTGGAAACCGGCAAGCACTTCGGCAAGGTGGTCATCACTTTCTAGACCATCGCCATCTATCAGACTTTGTCCACACCCTGATTTAGCAGGAAACATCAAGGAGCCATACATGCCCCTCTCGCGACGCGATGCACTCATTGCCTCAGGCACGGCGCTCGCCGGGCTCGGCCTGTCGGCTTCAGCAGCCACGAGCCAACAGCAGCAGACAGAGACGAAACCGATGAACATGAAAGGCCGCCGCTATCCCAAACTGAAGCCGGAGGAGATGTACTACGAGCAACGCGTGGTTGCGGAGGCGGTCGAAGCGCGACGCGACGGCGGCCTGGTCGGACCCTTTGTGCCCCTGAGCTATGCACCCGGCATTCTCGATCGACAGCAGATGCTCGCTGAATACTGCCGCTTTCATACGGGCCTGCCGCCGAAACTTCGTGAATGGACCATCATGATTGCCGCACGCCACGTGAACTCTCCCGGCGTGTTCACTGCACATGCCCGCTTGGCACACGCCGGCAGCGCAGGCCGGGACGAGCAGCGATGGGGCAAAGGCAGCGGCGGTGTGAACAAGGAGGCGATTGATGCGGTGGCCGAGCAACGCAAGCCCGCAAAGCTCAATGAGGATGAAGCGATCGTCTATGAGTTCCTCACCGAGATGAACGCTACGGGCGGCGTTTCCGATGCGCTGTTCGAAAGAGCAGAAAAGTACTTTGGAAAGGCCGTCATTCTCGATCTGATCGCCATCTATGGACACTATGCAACGCTCGGCCTGGTGTACAACCTGAGTACCGAACCGGTCTCAAGCCGTCCGTTCCCCGATCAAGCCTGACCAGGAAAACCATCCATGCGCTATCCACCTCTCACACCCGTGCAGATGACTCCGCGTCAGCATCGGATCGCAGCAGAGATCGCCGCGCGCCGCGGCGCTGATCTGGGCGATGCCTATGCCGCATTGCTCTATTCGCCGGACGTTGCCAGTCTCGTGCAGCCGCTCTGGCAGTATCTGCGATTGAATCTGCATGTGCCGGAACCGCTGCGACTCATGGCCATGCTCATGACATCGGCCCGATACAGCGCCACCGATCTGTTTCTGCGGACAGATGATGCCGCGAGCACGGGACTCGCTGACGACAAGATCAAAGCGCTCTCGGCAGGCCAGCGCCCTGCCGGAATGACGCCTGACGAAGAGCTAGTCCATCAGTTCTGTTCGGAGTTGCTGGAGACAGGGCACGTCAAGGACGCAACCTTCGATGCAACGACAGATCGCTTCGATCACGCGATCTGCATCGAACTCGCGGACCTGTGTGCAACTACCCGGATGTTGACCATGATGCTCAAGGTCACGGGAACCCGGTTCAGCAAGGACGAGCCCGCTTACTGATCACGGCTGACGAAAATCCGCGCCGCTGAGCAGATCGCTCAGCGGCGCATAATCGGGATGACCCGGATGATCGAGACTGTCGACGGGCAGGGCAGCCGATCTACTTGAGCGCCCGGAGTTCCCACGCCTTCGCTTCGACCGCACTGACATCGAACTTGTTGATCTCATCGACAAACTCGTTGGTGTACAGGGCCGTCTGGTCGATATCGCGGGTCGTGATCTCGCCACCTTCGTAGAGGACGTCAATCAGGTTCGAGAATCCATTCTCCGGATACTGGCCGAAGTACCTCGGACCAGGAGGAAACGCAAAGGACTGCGGCATGGTCGACATCAGTGTGAACACCTGACGCCTCAATCCCTCCTCCATCTCATCGGGCGCAGGCTTGAGATGCGGATAGTATTTCCACAGGGTCTTGATGCACCACTCAGGAGCAATCTTGCAGGTGATCAGGCCCTTTGCGATTCCCCGCCCGAAGCCGACGAGAACCTGCGGCTCGTTCTTGAAGGTATCGTTGTGGGCGTAGTAGCTGTACGTCATGAGGTTTCTGATCCGGTCACTGTATGGCAACCGCTTCAGCTTCTTGCCCTCGCCCTCGTACTTGGCGCTGTTGCCGATAAATGTTTCGTACGCATCGAACTGGCCACTCGTCAACAGATCGAAAGCGGCTCTGTTCTCCCCTACTGGCATGAGTTCGACGTCGCTGGGGGACAGTCCGTTCTCCTTCAGCACGACCCGGGTGACCTGAGCATAGGGAGCCGTCAGGGAGAGCAGTCCGAGCCGCTTGCCCTTCAGGTCTGCGATGCTATTGATCGGACTCTCGGGCGGTACGACGACTTCGAAACTGAACGAGCGCAGGTGATTGTAGAAAAACTTGATGGGCAGGCGATCCTTGCCAGGCTGACTGGCAATAACCAGGGGAAACACGCCACCGCCGCCAATATCCATCTCTTTCGCGCCCACGGCCTTCATGATCGGGACGGTGGTTGGATACGAGTGCAGTTCGAGTTCGAGCCCCTCCTCCGCGAAGTAGCCCAGCTCGATGCCGGCCGTCATTCTCGCTGTACCGGGTCCAGTCGGGGTCGGCGTTGCGACACGCAACTTCTTCTCCGCCGCTGCTACCGGCCCTGCGAGCGTCAGCGCACACAGCGCAACGACGACGCTTTTCATTCCACCTGCCACATCGCACTTGTTCATTCAGTACCTCTTTCGATGACATGACTACCGCACGTAACCAGTAGCAATTCACACGGAAGATCCGGCACTCGAATCGGGCCTGCAAAGGGCGCCAACAACATATAGCCGGTGCCAGCGCAGAACCGCATCTTCTCAAATGCGTATATCGTTCCGATATCTGAGAGTAGTACGTCGTTACCGCGTAGGCAAGATGCTCTGCGCCCTCTATGCCGGCAGGAATCCGGCTGCTGCAATCGTCATATAGACATGAATATAACGATGACAACTACCAAGGGTCCCGAAGAGCTCCAGCGTTGGGTGATCGGCTGATAAATCCAACTTGCCCGTGACGCAAATGCCTTCGCCGCGCGTGATCACGCCGGCAAACTGGATGCCTTCGGCCTGGCACAACTGGCAGCCGGTGAGATGCCGCAGGAAATCGAAGTGTCGTGCCACCAGGAACGGCGGAATCTGTGTATGAAACTAAAACTTGGCCAATTCGGCCAAAACTGAGTTTTGTTCCAAGGGAGCCATCGCCTCCGCTTCGATCCGCACCGTTTGCGCTAACAACCGCCGGCGACTCCTTGATGAAAGCAACTATTCATTTCCGTTTTGTCGCGCGAGCGAACAAGAGCTGCGGGCAGCGGTTGCTCCCAACGTCGAATGGTTGCCGCGTTCCAAGGAGTCGCCACCGAGTTCGGCAAGCGCGAGGCCTTCAGCGGCTGGGCACGTCCATGACCGCCACGGTGCAGCCCACCGCAAAGATCGGGATGGGAGCGTAGTACCACAGTTCACCGGTCGAACCTTCCGTGGCGCCGCAGACGGAGATGTACGTTCTGATCTCGAAGCCACCCTGACCGGCGATCCGCCAGGTTTCGTCGTCGTCGTACGCAAGCAGTGCGTCCTTGCGATTGTTGAGCCAATGGTCGAGAAACTCTCGATCCCATGCCTCGTTGATCCGCCCGGAATCCGGCGTTGCTGGCCAGTGCGAGATCCCACCCGTGCCGACGAGCGCAATACGCTCCGGCACATGATCGCAAGCACGGCGCAGCGCGCGACCGAATTCGTAGGCTCGGTGCAACGGAATCAGGGGCGGTCCCTGACAATTGATGTTCACGGGGATCACCGGCAGATCGTAGCGAGGCGTGAGGAAGTGCAGCGGCACGCTGATACCGTGGTCGAACTTCCATTCCTGCGCATACGCCAGATCGACACTATTCATTACCTCCGTGATGAGTTGACGCGACAAGTCGGGAGCACCGGGAACGCGTGTGCGCCTGATGCCGAGCCAGGCTTCGTCCTCGATCGGCCCCTCGTAGTGATCCGCCATCCCCACGCAGAGCGAAGGCATGTTGTTCATGAAGAAGTTGGCGAAATGCTCGGCCGCGATCACGATCAAGGCATCGGGGCGCTGCGCCTCGATCGCAAGCCGCATGCGGTCGTAGGCGGCATAGAGCCCATCCCGAAGTACGGGATCCGCCCGATCCTTGCGGCCCGTAATCCCGGGCGCATGACTGCAAACGCCTGCGAACACGAGACTCATGACCGGCTCTCCGCGGAGCTGTAGAGGCCCACCCTGACCGGTCCATGCTTGCGCTCCCCTTCTCGCATGGCCTCGATGTACGCGCTCCATTCGAAACCACGGAACGCCGCAAAGTGCATCAGGATCTGACCGTTCACGCCCATGACGTAGAGCAGCCCTATGTCGGGCTCGCGAATGGCGCGCCTTTCCTCCTCGCTGAGGTCATAGCCCGTCAGGACTTCCGACAGGTCGGTTCGGAACTTCTGCTGCAAAGCCGGATCGCGATTCAACTGATAGATGAGTTTCTGAACTTGATAGAGACTCATGCGCCCACCTTGCTGCTGTCAGCGCCCGCGAGCGGCCCGTGAGCGCCTCGTTACCTGCGACTGCGTATCGCCGCGTACCTCAAGGCTGTTCTCCAGTTCCTTGAGCAGCTCAAACAGGTGATCGAGACGCTCTTTGCCGAACGCCCTGGCGATCTGGTCGTACACGCTCTCCGAATCCGGTGCGTGCGCGGCAATGAGCTTCAAACCCTGCGGCTGAAGACTCACCAGCGCGCGACGACGATCGCTTTCCAGCTGCTTGCGGGCAATCAGTCCACGCGCTTCGAGATCGGGAAGGATGCGCGACAGACTCGGCGCCAGCAGGAACGTCGCGTCGGCCAGCGCGGTCACTTCAATGGGACCGGAGTGCGCGAGCGCTCGGAGGATGCGCCACTGCTGCTCGGTGACACCCTGATCTCGCAGCGCAGGACGAAACCGCTGCATCACCGCCTCACGCGCACGCAGCAGCGCCATCGGCAGGGAGCGCGAGAACTCTCGCATCGGCAGCGCGCGGCGCGCAACGACCGACGCATCTGCCTGTTTCGATTTCTTCCGAATAGTGTTCCTGGCCTTAGGTTTCATCGTCCACTACCCTGTTGTGCAGCACCCCGACGCGCGCCACCTCCACCTCGACATGGTCTCCGGCTTTCAGATAACGGGGTGGGTCGAATCTCGCACCCGCCCCGCTCGGCGTTCCGGTAAGGATAACGTCGCCCGGCTCAAGCGTGCAGAACGTCGACAGGTAATGAATCAGGTAGGGGATCGGAAACAGCATGCGATCGCTGGTGTCGTCCTGACGCAGTTCGCCATTCACGCGCGTCGTTACGCGCAGAGGCGCATCGCCCACTTCATCTGCAGTTACAAGCCACGGACCGATCGAACCCGAACGGTCGAAATTCTTGCCTTGCGTGACATTGAACTTCGAGTGGCGCAGCCAATCGCGTACCGAGCCCTCGTTCGCACACGAGTACGCAAAGACGTGGTCCAATGCGCACGCCTGCGGGATTCGCCGTCCGCCCTGACCGATGACGATGACGATCTCGCCTTCGTAGTCGAGTTGCTCGGACTCCCTGGGCCGCACGATTGGCTGCACGTGCGCCACGAATGACGAGTGCGTGCGCATGAACAGACTCGGATACTTCGGACGCTCGCTCGCGTCGCGATACTCTTCGTTGCGCTCCGGATAGTTCACGCCGATGCAAAAATAGCGAAGTCCACGGCCGACCGGCTTCAGCACCTGCACATCGGACAAGGCATAGTCATGGCGCGCAGTCGACGCAATCTTGGCGGCGGATTCCGCGAGCCCGGTCCGCAGCAGCGAGACAGCGTCGGCGACCTGCGGAAACAGACGACCCAGGTCCGTAACACCGCCATCCGGAGTAATGACGCCGACGCTCTCGCGTCCCTCGACGGAAAAATTCAGAAGTTTCAAGCAGCGGACTCCTCGAGCAATCTGGCTCTGCGTAGTACGCCGTCGAGCTTCCGTTCGAGTTCTGGTGTTGCCGGAACCATCGGCAAGCGATGCTCGTTGGCCGGCAGAATCCCCAGACGCTTCATCATGTACTTCATCGGAATCGGATTCGTGTCGTAAAACACCGCCTGATTTATCTCGAAGAGCTGATGGTGCAGCACCTGTGCACGCTCCATGTCGTTGCACCACACGGCATCGCACAGATCGGCGAGGATCCTCGGACGCAGATTGCCGACGGCATTCATGAGCCCACACGCGCCGACGGCCATCATCGGAAAGCTCAGTTCTTCCAGGCCGACGAAGATCCGGAAATCCGTGCCGAAGGCGTTGATGCATTCGGACACGAGCGCCAGATCGTTCACCGCGTGCTTCATGCCCACGAACGTCGCCGAACGGGATTTGAGTTCCTGCAGCGTGTCGATCGTGACGTTCACCGCAGCGCGGCCCGGGATGTGATAGACCATCCAGGGCAAGTTGCTGATGCGCGCGAGTTCGAGGTAGTACGCGATCAGTCCGCGCTGCGGCGGACGGATGTAGTACGGCGTGACGATCAAGAGGGCATCGGCGCCCGCCTCTGCCGCGTACTCCGTGAGTTGCACGGTTTCCCTGAGCGACTGCGAACCCGTCGCAGCCACGACGGGAACGCGCCTGGCTACGACCTTCACTGCAACGTCTACCAGGCGATTGCGCTCGTCCGTCGTCAACGTCGAAGGCTCTGCGGTCGTACCATTGACGAGAATCCCATGCGAGCCGTTGTCGATCTGGAAAGCGACGAGCTTCTCGTACGCGTCGTAGTCGACCTCGCCGTTGCGAAACGGCGTCACGATCGGCGGTATCGAGCCTCTCAGTGACTCAAGGATGGTTGTCATTGCCGTACCCTCAGGCACCAAGCTTCGGAACGCGATGCGTGCCGTGCGCCAGGCAGATGTTCTTCGTCTCCATGTAGAAGTCGAAGCTGAAGTCGCCACCGTCGCGACCGATGCCGCTCGCCTTGACGCCGCCAAACGGCGTCGGCAGGTGTCGATTGTTCTCCGAGTTGACCCACACCATGCCCGCCTCGACTTTGTGCGCCATTCGCAGCGCCTGACCGGCATCGGTCGTCCAGACATACGCGGCGAGCCCGTAAGGCGTATCGTTGGCAATTTCCAGCGCGTCCTTCTCATCGTCGAACGCAATCGCCGTCAGCACGGGGCCGAAAATCTCCTCGCGCGCGATACGCATGCGATTCGTTGCCTGCGTGAATAGCGTCGGCTTCACGTAGCAACCACCCGCTGCCGCCTCGGCACGCGTGCCGCCGACCCTGATCATCGCGCCGTCTTCCTTTGCGATCTGAAAATAGCTCAGCACCTTGTCGACATGTCGCTCATGGATCAGCGGTCCGATCTCGGTAACAGGATCCAGCGGATGACCGACCTTCAATCGCGCCACCCGTTCCGCGAGGCGCTCGACGAAGCGCTCGTGGATCGAACGCTGCAACAGCAGCCGGCTCGACGACGTGCAGCGTTCGCCATTGAGGCTGTAGATCATGAACACGACGGCATCGAGCGCACGGTCGAGATCGGCGTCGTCGAAGACGATGACGGGATTCTTGCCGCCCAGCTCCAGGTGAACTCGCTTCAGTGTCGGCGCACCTTGCGACATGATCAGACTGCCGGTACGCGACTCGCCGATGAATGCCGTTGCCTTGATCGCCGGATGTTCGGTGAGGCGCTTGCCGGCAGTTTCGCCGAAGCCATTGACAAGGTTCACGACGCCCGGCGGCACACCGGCCTCCGTCATGATCTCCGCGAGCAGCATCGCGGAAAGCGGGCTCCACTCGGCAGGCTTGTGCACGATCGTGCATCCTGCCGCCAGCGCCGGCGCGATTTTCCACGTCGACAGCATGAACGGGGTATTCCACGGCGTGATGATCGCAACAGGTCCGAGCGGCTGACGCACGGTGTAATTGATGTGCTCGCTCGCAGGCAGCGCAAGGCCATCGCTCGCGCCCGGCGCGCGGTCGGCGAAGAAGCGGAAGTTTTCCGCGCCTCGCGTTGCCGCGCCACTCATGAAACGCAGCGGCTGACCTGTATCCATGCATTCGACGAAGGCGATTTCTTCCCGGCGCGCTTCGATCAGATCCGCAACGCGGTGCAGGATCGCACGACGCTGCTCGCCGCTCTTGTCGCGCCACACCGGAAACGCCGCAGCAGCCGCAGTCGCAGCGGCATGGACATCCGCCTCGTCCCCTGCGGCCACCTGATTCAGAACGCTGCCATCGACGGGCGAGTGATTGACGAACGTCTCGCTGGCATGTGCGGCAGATCGCTCGCCATTGATGAAGTGACCGAGCGTCTCGCCCTGGAATCGCTGCAGATAGACCTGCGCCTTTGCAAGGTTCTCCTGCAAATTGCCAGCTGCGCTACCCATGTCCGCCCCCTTCGCCGGCCTGGCGACGCTTCACGTAGTCGTGCAGGTTGTTGCGTTTGAAAGTGAGCACTGGATCGATTTCCTGCATTTCGAGCGAGATACCGAGCGGCAATCGCTGATAGGCGCCATCGAGATGCTCGCTCAACACACTGAAGATCGCCTCGCACGCACGCTGGCGCGTCGCCGCCTCGCGTCCATGCCCCACCTTCAGCAACACGTGAATGAATGCGTTGTCCGGATGACCATCGGCGATGCGGTAGTGAGTCGTCGGGTACGCACGGATGCGAATGCCTCCGAGCGGGAATACTCCGGTGGCGACCGCCGCATCGCCCAGCGCCTTCAGCACCGCCGGAAAGTCCAGCTGGTCTTCCAGGTTCGCCGAGTATTCGATGAGGATGTGTGGCATGAGCGGTCGAGGAACGTTATGAGATCACAGTAACATAAATACTTAACATCATAATCATCCGCCGGCCGCGTCATGTCAATCGTGCAGCGGCTGGATCGTCAGTTCGCAGCCTCTCGGGCGGAAGCCTCATGCAGATCGCGCAGCAAGTGCTTTCCGGCGGATACGTAGACTGCGGCGCCAAGCAACGACACGAACGCTGTCGTTGCCAGCGCGTAACGCAATGACGCGATGCCGAGCGTGGGTTCGAGCTGATCGCTGATGTAGCCGACCAGCGGCGGACCGAACAGCAGTGCGATCACAGTCGCAATGGAGAGCTGCAGGCCCGCAGCAAGCGTGCGCGATCGAATCGGCGTGACTCGCTGGATGAGCGCTGACGTCGGACCGATCCACACATAGCTCAGCGTATACAGCGCGAACATGCTGGCGAGCGCCCACGACGTCGATTCGGCGAAGAGCGTCGCGAGCAACGCCGGGCCCGTCAACAATGTCGACGTCGCGATCACCCACGCTTCGGCGCGCGGGTGGCGCCGTTTCAACTTCGTTGCCATCCAACCGCCGCCGAGCGAGCCAATCAAGCCGCCGCCGCCCACGCAGAATGCGATCCAGCCACCGACTTGCGCAGCGTCCAGTGCGTGCAGGCGCATGAAGAACGACGGGAGCCAGGCATTCGTGACGTACACGATGAATATGCCGCAGGTGCCGCCGAGCACGAGGCGAACGAACGAGCCCTGCGCAAAGATCTCCGCGAGCGACACTCGCAACGACGTGCTGGTCGCATCGGCAGGCGCGCCGCGCGCGAGATCGCTCATCCCTCGCAGCGGCTCGCGGATGGTAAATGCAACAAGCAACGCCAGAATGATCCCCGGGACGCCGGCAACCACGAATGCGGTTCTCCACCCCCAGCCGACGTCGAGAATGCCGCCGAGCAGGAAGCCGCAGAAACTGCCGAGCGGAACTCCCAACGCGAACACCGCCATTGCGAGCGTGCGCGTCTCCTGCGAAAAGTAGTCCGCGATCAGCGAGTGCGACGGCGGCGTTCCGCCCGCCTCGCCCACGCCGACGCCCAGGCGCATCAGGAAGAGCTGTCCATAGCTCTGTGCTGCGCCGCATGCGGCCGTCAGCACGCTCCAGATCGCGAGCGCGAACGTGATGATCCTGACCCGGTTGTAGCGATCTGCCAGACGCGCGATCGGCACGCCGAGGATCGAATAGAAGAGACCGAACGCCGTACCGGTCAGCAAGCCGAGCTGGGTGTCGGAGATCTGCAGATCGCGCTTGATGGATTCGGCAAGGATGTTGACGACCTGCCGATCGAGGAAGTTCACCGCGTAGGTCGCAGTGAGCAGGGCGAGCACGTATCCCGCACGACTGACAGGCGGCGAGCCCGGTTGGACCATCACAGCGGCGCACGATCCGGGATCTCTCACTTCGATTCCCTCGCCACATCCTGCACGACACGGGTGCGCTGCGTTCCAAGCCCGGTGATCGTCGCCTCGATGTAGTCGCCGGGCATGAGGAATCGACCCACGTGAATGCCGCAACCGGCTGGCGTCCCGGTGCAGATCACATCGCCAGGCCAGAGCGCGGCGTGATGCGACACGTACTCGATCTGGCTCGCTATATCGAACAGCATGTCCGCGACACACTCGTCCTGCATCACATCGCCATTGAGTTTCAAAGTCATGCGCAGTGCGTACGGATCTTTCACATACGCCGCGGGTACGACAAATGGCCCGAACGGCAGGAAGCCCGGCGCGTTCTTCGACTGCAACCAGTCGGTGCCGAGCTTCGGCACGTCTTTGCGAAAGACGGCGTCGCGCGCCGTAATGTCGTTGACGACGACATACCCGGCGACGAATTCCATTGCCTGCGCCCGACTCACCTTGCGACAGGCACGCGCAAGGACCACACCGAGTTCCAGCTCCCAGTCGACACGCGTCGCTGCCGACGGGATCGACAACACCTCGTTCGGCCCCGCGATCGTACTGGGCAACTTGAAGCACATATAGGGCGCTCCATCGAGACGCTGCGCCAGCATGCTCTCGTCCTGTGCGTGCTGTTCCTCGGGCGAAAGCCCCCGATTGTCAGACGAGTTGCGCTCGCTTCTGATGAGATGACTGCGATAGTTGTTGATGGCACAGAACGTTTGCCTGGGCACAAACGGCGCGCAGGGTTCGAACTGTCGCAGCGGCAGGCTCGCAATGAAATTCGCATCGCTGCCAAAGCGGGCAGCCATCCGCTGCAGGATCGGAAAGTCGTGATCCCAGTGGACGAACAGGTCGAGGAGTTCGTCACCACGGCTGCGCAATGTCGGACCGGGTTGCGCAGCCGCAGATTTCACGTCCGCAAGACGGGTCACCCTGTCCCCGACAACCACTGCGGCAAACACGGAGTCGTCATCACCGCGCAGTGTGGCCAATTGGAACTGCATGCAAGGCTTCACAGCCGCATGCGCTACTTGTCAGCAGACATGAGCGAAGGATCTTCGCTCGCACGCTGTGCAACATAGGCACGAATCGCTTCCGCATCTTCCACGGTCAATTCGCCGGCAAATGAAACCATGCCACGCGCCCGCAGTACGCCTTCGCGCACAATCGCATGCCAGGCAGCCTTGTCGCCTGCTGCCCCGGACCGACGCAAATCGGGCAGCACACCGCCTGATACTGCGGAGTCGCCATGACATCCTGCGCAGAAGCGCTGATACGTGGACTTGCCCTGCTCGATCAATGCCGCATCGCCGAACCGCTCCGGAAGCTTCGACAATGGCCGCCGCTGAATCTCAGCCGGCGGCAGCGCCTGCCGCGCTCCGAGCTTGAATGCCAGGAGCCGCCCATTCTGGCCGGCCTTGCTGTTTTGCCTGGCGATCTCACCGGTCAGGAGCGCGAACACACCACCCCAACCGGCGGCGACGAGCACGTACTGATCGGAACCGACTGCATATGTGATCGGTGGCGCGACGATCCCTTCCTGGGCCGCGTAGGTCCAGAGTTTCCGGCCGGAGCTTGCCTCGTACGCGACAAATTCGCCCGCCGCGGTACCTTGAAACACCAGATTGCCCGCTGTCGACAGCACGCCTCCATTCCACGCGGCGGCGTGCTCGACGTCCCACATCTTCCTTTTGGCAACGGGATCCCACGCGATCAGATGACCGCGCACAGCGCTCAGCACCTGGGCCTTCACCTGCGCATCCTGCGGCAGACTGGCGGCCTCGAGATCAATGCCCAGATTGACCGCAAGCTGGCGCGGCTCAAACTTGTTGTCGGCGACGTACGGAAACCCCAGCTCGAAACTCGGGATATACATCAGCCCTGTAGTCGGGTTGAACGACATCGGATGCCAGTTGTGCGCGCCGAGCAGACCCGGCATGGCAAGCCAGGGTTTGCCTGTCGTCGGATAGTACGCATCGGGATTCACGATCGGGCGACCCGTTTGCATGTCGACACCGCTCGCCCAATTGATCGGAGCGTAAGGAGTCGCGGAAAGCAACTTGCCGTTCGCGCGATCAAGGACGTAGAAGAAGCCGTTCTTGGGCGCTTGCATCAGCACTTTTCGGGCGACGCCTTCGATCTCAAGATCCGCGAGCACCATGTGCTGGGTCGCTGTGTAGTCCCACATCTCGCCGGGTGTGGTCTGGTAGTGCCAGACATACTCTCCGCTGCCCGGACGCAGCGCGACGATCGAGGACAGGTACAAATTGTCGCCGCCGCCGGGGCTGCGCAGCTTCTGATTCCACGGCGAACCGTTACCGACACCGATATAGAGAAGATCGAGCTCCGCGTCGTATGCCATCGAATCCCACACGGTGCCGCCGCCACCGAGCTTCCACCATTCACCTGTCCACGTGGCGGCGGCTGCGCGCAGATCAGGATGCTCGACGGGTTTCGATGGATCGCCTGGCACGGTGTAGAAACGCCACGACAGCGCCCCCATCGACGCGTCGTAGGCCGACACGTAACCGCGCACGCCATATTCCGCGCCGCCGTTGCCGATAATGACGTTGCCTCGCACGACGCGCGGTGCGCCGGTGATCGTGTACGGCTGCGATTGATCGACCGTGACGACGGACCACACCTCCTGGCCTGTTTTCGCATCGAGCGCGATCAGGCGTCCGTCAAGCGTCCCGACGAACACTCGACCGTTCCAGAATGCCACGCCCCGGTTGACGACATCGCAGCAAGCCTTGATGGCGGTCTCACCGGGAACCTCCGGATCAAACTTCCAAAGCATCCGACCCGACGCCGCATCCAGCGCGTACACCTTGCTCCACGAACTCGTCGCATAGATGACGCCATCGACGACTAGCGGCGTCGTCTCCTGTCCGCGCCCGATATCGAAGTCGACGTACCACGCCAGTCCGAGATCCTTCACCGTGTCGACGTTGATGCGGTCTAGCGGCGAGAAACGCTGCTCCGAGTACGTGCGGCCGTGTGTCACCCAGTTGGCGGTATCGCTGTCCGCCGTCACGAGACGATCCGGCGTCTCGATGGTTCTCGGTGAATCATGCTTACACCCGCCCAGAGCAATCGAGGTAGTGATGGCCGCCGCGACGTAAACGGCACCCAATCGCGCCACGCCGCGCTCGTGTCGTTCCTTCATGACGAGGCGCTCAGAAGTTGTACTGCAGGCGCCCCCACCACTGGCGTGGTGGGCCTTGCGTTGCGATCGTATAGCCGACACCGGGTTGATTGAAGCCCGAGACGATGTACTCCTCGTCGGTCAGGTTGTCACCGCCGACGCCGAACGTCCATTTTCCTTCGGCGCTCGTGAACATGAGCGAGGCGCTGAGCAACCCAAAAGCCTCCTGGAACAGCAGTGGCGTATTCGTTGCGTCGTTGTAGACATCGTCTTTCCACGAATAGCCAAGATGCCAGGCGAGTTCTCGACCGCCGCTCAGTTCCTGCCCGTAATCGACGGTCAACGAAAAATTGCTTTCCGGTGTGTTATTGAATGCGTTCGAGAGGAAGATCCCGCTTGAGTTGGCGTCCGCGTCCAGCTCCGTGTACCTCGCATCGATCCAGCCGTAGCTCCCCGCGATCAACAGACCGTCGAGCGGAGCCCACTGAAATTCGAGCTCCGCACCGTCGATCCGCGACTTTCCGGCATTTGTCGTCAGCGGCGAGATCCCCTGCTGGATGATCAGCTGCAAGTCTGTGTAATCGGTACGAAACGCGGCGACGTTGATGCGCAAGGTCTGCGCGAACCACTCGCTCTTCAACCCGATCTCGACCGTCTCCGCATTCTCCGGCTCGAAGCCCGGCACGACCAGCACCGGACTGGTCAAACGCGTATCCCAACCGCCCGATTTGAAACCTTCGGCGTAGGACGCATACGCGAAGACCGCATCCGTGAATCGAAACTCGGTGCCCGCGCGCAACGACGTATCCGAGAAGTTCTGTTCCAGCGTACCCGGCGGAAAGTACAGAGTAGGATCGCTGGGATCCGGATGCTGCGAGAGCGGCAGCCCGAGATTGAACGCGAGTGCGTTGCGATCGTGCTGACCACCATTGAACTCCTTGTCCTCGTCCGTATAGCGAGCACCGGCGGTGACGCTCCACGCGGGAGTAATGCGATACGTCATCTGACCGAATGCTGCGCTGCTCACGTTTTCAAGACTGTTCGGGCCGTCGACCTGCAGCAAGCCGCCGCCCAATGGCACATAATCGTGAATGCCGCCCGTCTCCCGGAAGTAGTAGAGCCCCATCGTCCAGTTGAGCTTCTCCGTGTTGCCCATCAACTGCAGTTCCTGGGATACCTGGCGCTGATCCATCACGAAGCCGTGGTGATCGATGATGACCGGCGACATGTCCGCGTCCTCGCCGAACGCCGAGTCCAGTTCGCGCCACGCCGTGATCGACTTGAATGTTGTGCTGTCACTCAGATCCCAGCTCAATGTCGCACTCACGCCGTTCAGATCGACGTACGTCCCGGAGATCGAGTTGCCGTAGTTGACACGACGGCTGCCCGACAGAAAACGCGCGTCATACGGCGTGCGTCCGGTCAGATCGCCGACACCTGCGACGTTCGTGCAGATCGGCGGACCAACACCCGCCACGCAGGCGTTGTATAGGCCTTCAAGCGCACCCGGCGCATCCGGGTAGGCCGCGACCAACACGCTGGGGGCCGAATTCTCGCGCACCCGGACACTGTCGACCGAGATCATCAGGTTCACAGCATCGTTGAAGTTCCATGACAGCTTGGCGCGAATCGTGTCGTTGTTCTGATTGCCGAGATCATTGCCGTTCGGCAATCGGCTCAAATCCCCGTTGTCGTACCGTAGATCCGACGGTTCGTTGTTTGAGAACCCCGGGAACGGTTGGCGCATGACGTAGCCATCGCGATTCCGCGATGCATAGGCCACGGACATTGCCACTTGATCCGATAGCGGCAAATTGACAAAGGCACGGACATCACGGCGGTTGAACGAGCCGATCGTCACCTCTCCCCTGCCCGTGAACTCCGACGATGGCGACAACGTCGTCACATTGATCGCACCGCCGATCGTGTTTCGGCCGAACAGGGTTCCCTGCGGTCCCTTCAGGACTTCAATGCGTTCGACATCCATCAGGTCGATGACCGCGCCGATCGTCCGCGCATAGTAGACGCCATCGACGTAGATGCCGACGCCCGGCTCGAAGTTGATCGCGAAATCCGATTGTCCGATGCCGCGAATGAACGCGACCAGCGCAGACGACGCACCGCTGATCGGCGATGTGAAGTCCAGGGTGACGTTCGACGAGAACTCCGCGATACCGACGATGCTGTCGAGGCCTTTCGACTCGATCGATTCGGCGCTGAACACGGATACTGCAATGGGCACGCTTTGCAGGTTCTCGGTCTGCCTGCGAGCGGTGACAACCACCTCTTCAAGGCCGCCGCCTCCTTGCTCCTGAGCTTGTGCAGAAGCCAGGGAAGACAGTGCAGCAGCGACTGCCGTGGTCAGAAAAGCCGATCGCGTAAGCGCGGAATGTACGTTGCTCACAATGCCCCCAGGTTTTTCGATGCGTTCTTGTCTGGACAGGCCAGAATCGCCTGCCACTCTACAGCCCAATCTTAGAAAGACGCTGCAAGCGTCACTGGACTGTGGGAGAACTGTCCATGGACTGAGAGTGCACTCGACCCTGGCGCTGCTGCCCCACCAGGTGAAAAGCCCGATAATCGCGCGGCGTCATGGCAAAGCGCTTCTTGAAGCTGCGACAGAAGAAGCTCGGATCGCAGAATCCGAACGCGAATGCGATTTCAGTCACCGAGCGCCTGGGTTGGGCCTGATCCTTCAACGCCAGGGCACAGCTCTCGAGCCGACGGCGTTGGATGAATTCGCCGAGCGTTTCGCCGTCATCCTCGAACAGGCGGTGTACGTAACGCGGACTGATGCCGATGGCAGTTGCAATGCGTGAGGCACCGAGGTCGAACTCCGTCAAGTGATCTTCGACGTAGTAGTGAACCCGCAGGCTCGTTGCATTGCGCAACGCACCATGGTTCACGACGTTGTGCTCACCGAGCGTGAGCGCGGTCACCAGCAAATCCAGAGAATTCGTCAGCAGCCGTTCGGCGATCGCAGGCTCCAGTCCGTTCACGCATTGATGCCAGAGACTCTGCAATGTCTGCGACACCACAGCACCCGCCCCATGATCCCCGGCAATGCGTCGCGCCGTAAGTAGCTCCGGTTGCGCCATGCGCTCACGCAATTCTGCCACCGGAATGCGCAGTACGATCATGTCGTTGTGCGATTCGAATTGCAGGGAATAGGGACGCGCGCTGTCGCAAAGCGTGAAATCACCGGCCTTCAGCACTGCCTCGCGTCCATTCTGGCGATTGACGCTCTCGCCGCGTGCCTGGAGATGAACGAGAAAGACATGCTGATCGGCACGCTCGGCGCGAAACCTGGAATGGCCAATCGAAGTCGGCGCGGAAATCACCTGGGAAAGCGACTTCTGACCAAGCGTCACACTGCGCAGTTCTGCGTAAAAATCGTCCGGATACGTCGGCTCCATCTGCAATTGCGTGAAGTAGCGACTCACGACGTCGCTCCAGAAATCCGCGCGCCGCGCCGGCCGAACATCGCGAGTGTTGATTTGTTCCAGCTTCATCATGATCGCCCCCCCTGCCGTTCGCATTGTCTGATTGAACGACGACTCGATCTGCTGTGCTTGTGCAACATGTCCGCCGCCGCAGAGCGCACCCGCGACGGATTGCGAATACTTATCATGTTAATGTATTGTCGACAACACCGCCTGACCCCACATTCTCAGAACAAGGTCCGCGCCATGACAGCAACACCGATTGCGACACAACCGCCTCCCTCTGCGACTGTAGCGGCTTTTCTGCGGCGCCGGCCGCAGCTGTTGATCAACGGGGAGTGGCAATCCGCCCGTTCAGGCCAGGAACTCCCCGTTGTTGACCCCGCAACTGGCGCCCGGATCGCGTCGGTTGCCGATGCAGGAGTGGAAGACGTGGATCGCGCAGTCGCGGCGGCCCGTGCGGCGTTCGATAGCGGACCATGGCCTGAGTTTCTGCCCGCCCAGCGTGAGGCGCTGTTGTGGCGTTTATCCGATCTCATCGAGCGCGACGCGGATTCGCTTGCCGAACTGGAAAGTCTCGACAACGGCAAGACGAAGACCATGGCACGGTTCATCGACGTTGCCGGCACGCGCGACTATTTCCGCTACATGGCGGGCTGGGCAACGAAGATCGAAGGCAGCACCTTCGATACGTCGATCGGCGGCATTCCCGGCGCGAAGTTCCACACGTACAGTCGGCGCGAGCCCGTCGGGGTCGTGGCGCAGATCGTACCGTGGAATTTCCCGCTGGCGATGGCCGCCTGGAAGCTGGCGCCCGCGCTGGCGGCCGGATGCACGTGCGTGCTGAAGCCTGCCGAGCAGACGTCTCTGACGGCGTTGCGACTGGGCGAATTGATCGTTGAGGCCGGTTTTCCGCCGGGCGTCGTGAACATCATCACCGGTGTTGGCGAGCGCAGCGGCGCCGCCCTGGTGGCGCATCCGGGTGTCGACAAGGTGGCATTCACCGGCTCGACGAGCGTCGGCAAGCTCATCAACAGGAGCGCGAGCGACTCGGTGAAGCGCGTGTCGCTCGAACTCGGCGGCAAGTCACCCGTCATCATCCTGCCCGACGCCGACGTCGATGCGACGATCGCCGGCGCCGCGATGGCCATCTTCTTCAATCATGGGCAGGTTTGCACCGCTGGTTCGCGTTTGTTTGCGCATCGCAAGGTGTATGACCGCATTCTGGAAGGCGTGAGTGCGGCAGCGAATAGCACGCTACTGGGCCCGGGGTTGCTGCCTGAGACCCAGATGGGACCGCTGGTGTCCCGCGAACAGCAGCAACGCGTGCTGGGCTACATCGAGTCAGGACGATCGCAGGGCGGGACCGTGGTCGCGGGTGGCGTCGTTCCCGATCATCCCGGCTACTACGTACAACCGACCGTCATCGCCAACGTACGCCCGGACATGAAGGTTGTGCGCGAAGAAATCTTCGGGCCCGTACTCGTTGCGCAGCGCTTCGACGATGTCAACGAAATCGCTGCGCTCGCGAATGACACGCCCTATGGACTCGGTGCAAGCCTCTGGTCGAACGACCTCAAGGCTGTACAGCGCCTGATTCCGAAGATCAAAGCCGGCACGGTCTGGGTGAACTGCCACAACATGGTCGACCCGGCGATGCCGTTCGGCGGCTTCAAACAATCCGGCTTCGGACGTGAGCACGGTCGCGCGGCCATCGATCTCTACACGGAGTCGAAGTCGGTCTGCATGCTGATTTAGTCAACGATCACCTGACGTCGACCTCGGCGGACCGGGCGCCGAGGCGGATCGAAATCTGCTTTGCTGTGCGCAACAGCGCAGCACAGATGCGCGACTCTCCCGTTTCGAACGTGCCGCTGTAACCCAACGTCACGAGCGCGAGCGCGACCGCCCCTTCCACATCCAACACGGGCGCTGCGATGCCCGTGATGCCGGGAATGAACTGACTGGTGCGCGCATACCCATTGCGGCGGACATCCCGCAGTGTTGCCTCGAGCGCAGACGAAGTCTGTGGCTGCAAACCCTGACGCGCATTCTGCGCAAGCTCCTTCCTGAGGAACGCATCGGTTTGCGATTGCGGCAGTAACGCAAGGAACATCAGACCGGTTGCCGAGCGCGACAGCGGCATCACGGAACCGACACGCAATGTCGCGGACACCGGCGAGTCGGAACCGACCCAGCGCACGATCGTCGGACCTCGATTCGCCCACACCGCGAGCGCAACCGTCTGGTCGAGTTCCTCCGCCAGCGTTCGCAGCGATCGTCCGGCGATCGCAACAGGATCGAGCCTGCCCAATGCGGACAATCCGAGTTCCAGCGCAAACGGACCGAGGTCGTAGAGACCTGTTTCCGATTCCTGCTCCACCAGGCCCATACGCATGAAGCTGACGAGATAGCGGTGCGCCTTCGGCGCCGACATCCGCGCCGCCTTCGCCAGTTCTTTCAGCATCAAGGGCTCCCGCGTCGCTGCCAGCGCGGCCAGCAAACCATGCCCGACTTCAATCGATTGAATGCCTTGTTGCCGCGGCTTGCGCATGGAGACCTCGTTTGACGTGACGCGCCGCGACGGTACCCGACGGCCCGGATTCGCACAATTCACATCATTATTTCTTATTGCGTAACTAATTCCTTATTCGTAAACTCCGACCGGACATCCGGGAGAGCACCGTTCAATGGCAAACAACACCAGCATCACGACATCGCCATCCGCAGACCAGGGCGCGCGACGCGGTGCAGACGTCATCAAGCGACTGCGCGAGCAACCGCCCAATCTCTGGTATCGCGGCGAACAGGTGAAGGACGTGACGACGCATCCCGCATTGCGCGGCGGCGTGCAGACACTCGCGCGTCTCTACGACCTGCAATGGGAGCATGCGGACAAGACGCTATTCGATTCGCCGGCCTCGGGTCGGAAAGTGGCGCGCTCCTTCATGCTGCCGAAGACAAACGAAGAACTACGTAGCATCTCTGCCGCTATGAAGGTATGGCACGACGCGACCAAGGGTCTGATGGGTCGGGTCCCTGATTACATCAACCGTGCAATGTCGGGATACGCCGCCGGGGCTGCGTTTCTGGGTGAGACCAATCCGCAGTTCGGCCGCAACGCCACTCGCTACCACGAGTACCTGCGCGAGAACGACCTGTGTCTCACGCACACGCTGATTCCGCCGCAGGCGAATCGCGCTGTCAGCACCGCCAAGCAGGCTGATCCGTTTCTCGCGGCACGCGTGAAGGAAGAAACCGATGCCGGCATCGTCATCCGCGGCTGCCGAATGCTGGCCACTCTGCCGATCTCCGACGAGATCATGGTGTTCCCTTCGACGGTACTGAGGAGCCCGGAAGAAGACGCGCCGTACGCGTTCGGCTTCTCGATCCCGAACAACACCCCCGGACTGCGCTTCATCTGTCGCGAAAGCGTCGACTATGGACGATCACACTACGACCATCCGCTCGGCTCGCGCTTCGAGGAAATGGACGCGGTGGTGGTATTCGAGGATGTATTCGTGCCGTGGGAGCAGGTTGTTCTCTATCGCGACGTCATCCGCTGCAACGAAGCCTATGCACGCACGGGCGCCGTCGTGCATATGACTCATCAGGTTGTGGTCAAGAACATCGCGAAATCCGAGTTCATGCTGGGGCTTGCCTCGATGCTCGTGAATTCGATCGGCGCCGAGGTGTTCCAGCACATTCACGAGAAGCTCGCCGAACTCTGGGTGAACATGGAAACGATGAAGGCACTGCTGCGCGCTGCCGAGGCCGACGCCAGCCTCGACGAATGGGGCGTGATGCGCCCCGCCTGGAATCCACTCGACGCCGCACGCAATCTGTTCCCACGCATGTATCCCCGCATGGTTGAGATCATCCAGCAGATCGGCGCAAGCGGGCTTGTTGCGATGCCGACCGAGGACGACGTGCGCGGTCCGCTGGCTGACGACATCCGCAAGTACTATCAGGCGGCACGCGCTGAAGCGCATGAGCGCATTCCGCTGTTCCGCCTGGCATGGGACGCATCGATTTCTGCATTTGCCTCGCGCCAGGTGCTGTACGAGCGCTTCTTCTTCGGTGATCCGGTGCGTATGGCGGGAGCGCTCGTTACAGGGCACGCCGACCAGATCAAGCAATGCGCTGACAGAGTGCGAGCCTTTGTCGATGAAGGTCGCGATGAAGCCTTCGCCGATGCAACCAGGAACTGACGCCGCAGCGCTCGACCCGCGGGTCTTTCGCGACACGCTCGGCCTGTTTGCGACGGGCGTCGCCGTCATCGTGACGGAGCATTGTGGCGAGATGCATGCGATGACGGCAAATGCCGTGTCGTCGGTGTCGCTCGATCCCATGCTGCTGTTGTTCTGCCCCGGCAAGAGATCGCAGATGAGTGCGTATCTCGAAAAAATCGAGACATTCTCGATCAATTTTCTGCGCAGCGAACAACAGGCCCTGTCGACCTACTTCGCCGGCGGCTGGAAGGAGCCCTCGCCGCCGCCGTTTCGCTTCGTGTCAACGCAAGGCACGCCCCGGCTCGAAGGCAGTCTCGCCGCCTTGATCTGCGAGAAGCATCGACTCATCGATGCCGGCGATCACTGGATCGTCATAGGTCGCGTCACGGCCTTGCACCGAGGCATCGACCCGTATCACCCGCTACTCTTCTTTCAGGGTCGATATCAGGAGTTGGGAAAGTCTGTTGGGCCGGCGCCTGATCTGAACAGCGCCCAGGAACCGCCGCATATCTACTACTCACTCTAAGTCCCTGAACCTTCCGCGCACCGCGTCGAGGTCGCGAACGACCGTGGAGGGCTCCCTGGCCAGTGGCAGGTTGTCCCGATCCTGGTTGCCGTCATAGCCGTCAGCAGGGTCGGCGGGCAGCGCCGAGAAAAGCGGTTCCAGATCGGTTTGCGCCGCGCCTTTTTCGGCGACCAGTTCAAAGGTCTTGCGGTTCGCCGCAGCTGAAGTCAGCGAGGCGACAAGGACCTGGGCGATCTGGGCGCGGGCAACCACACCGTCGGCAGGAGAGCTTGCCCAGTGCGTATCGCCTTGCCGCAGCACCAGGCGCTGCTGATCGGGAGCGTTGTAGTCGAACCAGCCGGGTCGCACGATGGTGTACGACAGTCCGCTGGCGCGCACGAGTCGTTCCCCGCGGCGCTTCCAGTCGTGCCCGACGGTGGGTTTCGTGACGCCGACAGTGGTCATCAAGGCGATCCGTGCCGGGGCTTTCAGAAAGCTGAGGACGTTGCGCACCGCGCCGTAGTTCACCTGCTCGGCTCCTTGCGGATCGTTGCCGCTGATGCCATGGGTGAAGATGATGCCGGTGACGCCTTCGACAGCCGCGTGCAGTGTTTCGGGCCGTGTCAGGTCGCCGACGACGACCCGCACGCCAGCGGGAAACAGCTTCGCCTGCGCCGGGTCGCGCACCAACGCTCTGGTCTCGTATCCCAGCCTGAACGCTTCCGCGACAGCCGGTCGGCCAATGCTGCCGCTTGCGCCGACGACGAGAACAACCGGTCTGGCAGTACTCATGACTTTCTCCTTCTCAGAATCGCGCCCGGCATCTGCTGTGCCAGCCTTGGACTGCACTGCCGCAGGCGACTGTGATCCTGCGATGGCGGCCCCGGACAGCAGTGAAGGGATAAACAGGAACGCAAGCAACGCAGCAATGGTGAAGCGATTCATGTCGCGCATCCTTGATGAAGATCGATCCGAAGCTGACGTCGCGCGGAGCAAGTCAATCCAGCTTCTTTTCCGCCAGAAACTTCGACACGAGATCTGCGATCTGGACGTTGTTCAGATCGGACATGAGGAAGTGCGTGTTGCCCCGGATGCCGATCTCCGGCAGATGCACCAGTTGCGCGTCACCGCCATGCTCGTTGATGGCGTCGACCCAGCGCCGCGCCATGGCGAGGCGCACACGCCAGTTGTCCTGTCCGCGCTCGGCGGTCGGTTCAACCGGAAAGTTATCGCCGTAGTAGATGGCGATCGGGATGCGAGTGAGTTTCTCGAAGTCCGCCAGCGGCACCGCTTCCGGTGTCAGCGTCCCCGCCGCGCTCGGCATCGGTTCGGGCAGTTCTCCCTCGGGGAAGATGAACCCGCTGCCCGGCTCGAGGGCGACGATGGCCTTGACGTTCCTGCTCTTGATCGCCGTCAGCCAGCCCGGTCCGCCCGCCTGCGAATGCGAGAACAGGATACCGGCACCCGTCTTGTCGAACAGCGCCGCCATTGCATCGGAAATCACGCCGGCATCGTAAGGACCGGTGTTCGGTGTGACCGAACGGAAAAACTGATCCAGCGTTTCAGGCTTGCGATCGAACTGGACGTTGTCGAAGTAGCCCGGCCATTTGCCGATCCGGAATTGATCGAAGAACAGCTGATCAAAAGGCGTGGGCTCGACCGTCGCGGCGACGGTGCTGTTGCCCGCGCGGCCGCGACGCGGCTGATCGACGAGATAGACCGGAAAACTCCGGCGCAGAAAGATGGCCTGAAAGCCTTCACGACCATCAGATGTGGTTTCCCAGCTGCGCGCGGACTGGTACGCGCCATGCAACATGACGATGGGCAATGGCCTGGGGTTCTGCGGGACCTGATAGAAGGCGTAGAGATGATCGCCGTGAAAGGTCTGCCCTGCGGCGGTCGGGCTGTTGTTGCTGTAAGTCCCGGGAGTGCTGATCACTTTCCCGCCAGCAGCGAAGCTGCCTTGCTTTTGAATCAGCAAGGGACCGGCGGGATCACTGGGGTCGCCGGGAAGACTTGCGCAGGCTGCAAGTGTGAACAGCATGACGCTGGTCAGCACCGCTGTGGCCATGTTCATGCCCTCTTCAGCGCCCGCCATATTGGTCATCGCTCACCTTCTCCATCCATTGCACGCTCTTGCCATCCACTACGCCGGTCACGGCCAGGTGAGTCATCGTGGACGTCGACGCGGCGCCGTGCCAGTGCTTGACGCCGTGCGGACACACGATCACATCGCCGGGAAGGATCTCCCGCACAGGCTTGTTCCATTCCTGCGTCAGACCCACGCCGGAAATCACGACCAGCCGCTGTCCAGCGGGATGGGTGTGCCAGGCGGAGCGCGCTCCCGGCTCGAACGTCACATAGGCAGCCGATGCATTGATTTCTTCATTGGCCGGAAACAAGGGATCCACACGCACCTGACCGGTGAAGTACTCCGGTGACCCGATTGCGGAGTCCTGGGTACCTGCACGGGTGATCTGCTGAGCGGCAGCGGCTGTGCTGGCGGGGCCGCCTTGATCGGCCGCGCCAGTGAAGGGAGCTGCGGCGCACACTGCGATTCCAAAGAGAGACCTGTTCATGAGGGTGGATCCTTGCGACTGCGCTTCAGAGTGTCCTGGCGAAGAACGCCGCCAGCTTGTCCATTGCGATGTCCACGTACTTCGGAACCCAGTAGGTTTCGATATGCGTTGCGCCATCGATCCTGAACAACTCCTTGTCCTTCGTGCCGGTGGCCTTGGCGAATCCATCCTCGCTCATGTACAGGCTGTCGGCCTTGCTGCCCGCCATCATCAACAGCGGCTTGTCGATCAGCTCGATCTGGTTCGTGGCATCAAAACGCATCAGGTCGAGCAGGCTGCTCATCGTGTACTTGAACGTCGAGCCGGGATGCGCGTGCGTCTTCCAGTAGTACTCGTACCCTTGCCGGTACAGATCAAACGGCAATTTGGCGATCTGCTCATCGGTCAGATTGGCATCCCCCGCATAGAGAATTTCCCCGCCGGCCGCTTCCTGGGCGCGGGCCGCCGACGCCTGCTGCAGTCGTGCCTGGATGGTGTCGAGTTGCGAATCCGCGTAGCCATTGCGACGCACCCGTCCGGAGTTGAACATGCTCAGCGTCGCGATCGACTTGAATCGCTTGTCGGTTTGCGCTGCCGCCAGCGAGTACCCGCCGCCGCCACAGATGCCGAACAGGCCGAGGCGCGCGCCATCGACGCCCGGGTAGCGGGCGATGAAGTCCGCCATGCCGTGGATGTCCTCGATGCGGTACGCCGGTTTGTCGACGTTGCGCGGCTCGCCACCGCTCGCACCCTGATACGCCGCATCCGCAGCAATCGTGATGTAGCCCTGTTCCGCCAGTCGTTGCGCATACAGACCCGCGACCTGCTCTTTCACGCCGCCATTCGGATGCGCCACGACGACGGTGGGATATTTCTTCGCCGCGTCATGGTTGGCGGGCGTGTAGACATTGGCTGAAATATCCAGCCCGTTGAGCTTGTACGTGACCGGGTGAATGTTGACCTTGCCCGGCTCGTTCTTCGTCAGCGCGCCCGCGTAGACCAGCGTGAACGGATTCTGTTTGTAATCCGCCGCCCCGGCTTCGCTTGCCGACATCCCGATCACGGTTGCCACGAGAGTGGCCTGTAATGATGTGCGCTTCATGGGAACTGCTCGCTCTCTGTCTTGAATCTGGAGGACAACGTACCCGCCATCCATTCATGGATAAAGATCATCAGTCGAATAGGACTGATATCAAACGCGGATAGATGGCGGATCAACACGGCAGCGACAGTGCGTAACGCACGGCGCACTGACTCAAGCACTTCGACAACGACGAACGGACCCTTCGACGGGCTCAGGGCGAACGGGTTTTCGTTCTTCGTTCATGCTGGGCCCGGTCGAAGCACTCTGGTTCTTGCGTTCGTCCATGGAATCTCAGGGCGAACGCAAGCCTGGTCAGGTCTTCAACTCGCCAATATCGCCTTCACGTAGTCCGGCTTCAGTGGAATGCGTCGCGCCGGTTTGCCGGTCGCATCGAAGAATGCCGCGGCAATGGCCGGTGCAGCGAGTGCGTTCGCGCTTTCCGAGCCCTGCCCATAGACGCCGAACTCCGGACGGCCTGCAATCACCACTTTGAGTTCCGGCATCTCGGCCATGGTGAGGATCGGATAGGCAGCCCAGTTGTCCGAGGTCACCGCGCCTTCGTCGAACAGGACTTCCTCATGCAGCGCCTGACTCACGCCCATGAGGCTGCCCGCCTGCACCTGGCGCTTGAGTTGCAGCGGGTTCACGACAATGCCCGGATCCACGACCATCGTGAGTCGCTCCACTCTGACTACACCGGTTTCAGGAGTCACCGTGATATGGCAGGCACAGGCCCAGTAGCCGTTGTCGCGCAGCATGATCGAGACGCCCTGTCCGCGCGTGATCCTGGAGTCTTTCTCGCGTGCACCCGGCGATGGTGACGGTCGCGTCTCCCATCCGGACTCTTCGCGCAGGCGAGTCAGAATGGTCTTGAAGCGCTCTTCCCTGGTGTGATCGATGCGGAACTGGATCGGATCCGCACCGGCAAGCGCAGCAGCCTCGCTGATCGCCGTTTCGCGCGGGAAGTTCTGCTGGTACTGGATCGGCGTGCGCATCGAGTGGTCGCGCAAGCCCACTGCGAGCGGTGATTCTCGCTGTCCGATCTGGTACGTGCCGTGGCCCGCTTCGACGACATTGGCCACTTCGCTGTACACCCAGCGATCGGCGATGTTCAGCGTCGTCCTGTGAAGCGGCGATGGATTGGTCGGCGAGGGAGCCTCGATGGTCGGCAGGCCCGCGAGCAGCGCACCGATCGGCCGGTCGTCCTGCATGGGGGGGCCGTTATGATCGGCCTGATAGGACTGAATCCTGCCGCTCTTGTCGAGACCGATGCGAATCTGTGCCATCAATGCCGACGACTGCGTCGACCATTGCATGTCGTCGGCGCGCATCCATTGCACACGCACCGGTTTGCCCACGGCACGCGATAGCAGCACGGCCTCGTCTTCGGAACCGGCATTGCCGCCATTGGAACGGCCGAAGTGACCGGCGCCCGGATAAGTGCGGACCACGACGTTGGCTTCCGGCTTGCCGAGCATCTTGGCGATGGCCATTCGCAGATACTGCGGATTCTGGCTGTGTGTGTGGACGGTGACTGAGCCGTCGGACCTGACGTCCGCAAGCGATACGGTCGGACTGATCGGCGCGTGCTTGTGATACGGCACGAAGTACGTTGCGCTGTGCGTCTTCGCTGCCGTGGCGGACGCGGCCGCCACATCGCCTGCGGTCGCGCCCTTCGAGGCCGGAATCTCGCTCCAGTCGACCGACTTCTGCAGATGCTCCAGCAATTTCTGATGGCCGGGCAGACCCTTCCACTCGGACCATTTCGTGCTGGCGGCCACCACCTGCGCGGCGCGGATCGCCTCCCATTCATCCGGCGCGACCACACCGACGAGATTGCCGATGACGAGGACCTGCGCATGGGGGAACTGAGATTTATCGACCTTACCTGCAGAGACCAGCGTCGAGCCCAGCGTTGCAGGATGCACGACGCGTGCATGCAGCATGCCGGGGAGCTTCACATCGTTCACCCAGGGCGTCTCGCCGGAAATTTTCGGCCGCAGGCTGGGATTTTTCACCGGCTTGCCGATCACGGTGTAACGCGACGCCGGCTTGAGCGGTGGGTTGCCCGTGACTTCCAGTCCGCGAAAGTCTGTGAGCTGGCCACTCACCGGGATGCTCAACTGGAACAGCTTTCCTGTCACGAGCGCACCGTAAGTCACAGACTGACCGCCACCCGAGATCACGCCATCGGCAATGGTGAGGTCCGCGCGTGGTACGCCGAACTGCTTTGACGCCAGCTCAAGCGCCGCTTCGCGCGTGTAGGCGGCGGCCTTGCGCAGGTTGAGGACGTTGTTGCGCAACAGGCCGAACGTGCCGCCGCCGTCGGGAGTGCGATCGGTGTCGCCCGAAATGACCGTCGTGATCGCTTCGACCGGCACATCCAGTTCCTCGGCCACGATCTGACGATACGCGGTGTAGATGGAGCTCTGGCCGAAGTCGCATTTGCCGGTGCGGATCAGCAGCGTGTTGTCCGCGTGGATCTCGATCCAGGAACCCGGCTGCGTTGCATCGAGCGAGTTGGCCGCGCCGTTCGCATGCCCGCTACCAGGCTTTACGCCAAGGGCAACAACCAGCGCGCCGCCGGCCGCCAGGAACGAGCGCCGACTGAGTGTTGCGCCGTAGATGGAAACGGTGTCGGGCGCGGTCATTCCGCACCTCCCTTCATGAGGCGTGCGGCATGGTGCACGCCATCCATGATCGCGGCATAGCTGCCGCACCGGCACAGGTGGGGCGATGGTCCTGAGGTCGTCAGCGCCGCTTTGATCTCGTCGTCCGTCGGTGTGGCATTGGCTTCCAGCAATTCGGTGACCTTGATCATCATGCCGAACTGGCAGATGCCGCACTGGGGCACCTGTTCCTCGACCCAGGCTTCCTGCACGGGGTGGAGCGTGCCCAAGGCGTTCTTTGCAGGCAGCTTGCGCTGCTGCGCCCAGCGCGCGGGCAGGCCTTCGACTGTCGTGACTTCCTTGTCCGCCGCGACGGCGACCGGCGTGATGCAGGACCGGATCTCCGCACCATCGAGCAGCACCGAACAGGCACCGCACATCGCCATCCCGCAACCGAACTTGGGCGTCATGACGCCCAGTTCATTGCGCAGCACATAGAGCAACGGCGTGTCGGGCGACGCTTTGACCGAGTGCTCCGTGCCATTCACTTTCAACTTCGTCATTCAAGTGACCTCGGAGGATCGATCTGCGAGCGACTGCCTCCCCGAGCGTACGCGACGCGATCGTTCCCTTGTAGATACTGATTTTCGATAGGACTTATGAGCAGGACTTATAAGTGCACTCCCTGTCCGCCGGGCTCAACCCCGTCATCGCCGGTCGTGTGCTGACCAGGATGCGGCCACAATCGCGCAACCACCTCGCGCTGCGCGGCGTAGGCATAGCAGCTGTTGATCTTCGTCTGGGCGGCCTCATGGCCCTGCTGCCTCAATCGCGCCAGGCGCTTTGGTGCGAGTCCCTGGTGAATGGCAGTGGCCATCGGTCCGAGAATTTCCATGATGTGGGTGCAGGACGCAGCGCCGCCCAGCAGTTCGCGCACGCGCTTGTTCCAGCCGGGGCCGATCTGCAGCCCCTGCAGCGGCTCAAGCGTATTGGCCGCTTCCCGGCACACACCGAACGGAGTGGTTGTCATCGTGGCGCTGGCCTCGTGTACGAAGAGGTGCTCGTCGACCACGAGCCGCACGGTGATGTCGTGCAGCGCGGCACCGGCGGGCGTGGCTTCTTCGTGAAGTACACGACGGAAAGGCTGCGTCTTGCGGTCGAGCACTCGCCCTTCGACCTCGTAGAGCGCATCGGCACGCTCGAAGAATCTCAGATCGATCTGTCGATGATGGAGTTCCCTGCGTTCGATGCTGCTCACCAGCGGCCTCCTTCGATCAGCTTATTCTGGTATTTGGAAATACATTCTATATATACGCCTTTTGGCCCTAGAATGAAATCCGGCCCACTACGGTCGTGCACGTCGTTACGGAGGAATGCATTCAGTGAGAACGTCCGAGACGAGGAAACGCACGCTATCCGCGCAAGCCATCATTCCAGGCTTCATCGCTGCCCTGACTCTTGCAGCGACTCCAACGTCGGCCGGGCCGACATCGCGACTGACTCTGGAACTCGCCGACTATGCGGCGCTGCCGATCACCGGTGAGCTCGATGGCCAGAACACCCGTGGCCAGCTGGCGAGAGTCAACTTCCTGCGCGATGAACCGGGCGGCCGGCGATTCTTCGTCAACGATCTGAATGGCTTGCTCTACATCCTCGACAAGAAGACGAAGGCGTTCACGACCTATCTCGACTTCAACGGCCTCGACGGGCGCCCCGGCCTGTTCCCCAAGTTCACGTTCGAACGCAATTTCGCCACCGGGCTCACCAGCTTCGTCTTCGATCCGGACTACACGCGCAACGGCGTGCTCTACACGCTTCACATGGAAGATCCGTCCGGCGCCGGTACGGCGGCGCCAAAATCGGGGGCGATCGCCGGGCTCGACCTGTCGGGCTACACAACGACGCCGGCCATTCCAACGCCCACCATCGATGGAATCATTCAACGCGAAGTCGTGCTGGTCGAATGGAAGGACAGCAATCCTGCCAACACAACCTTCGAGGGCACGGCGCGCGAGCTGCTGCGTCTGCAGTACCCGTTGCCGCAGCATCCGCTCGGAGAAATGACATTCAATCCCGTAGCACGGCGCGGCGATCCCGATTGGCGCATGATGTATCTCGGTGCTGGCGACTCCGGCTCCGGTGATCGCGAGCGAACCGATCCGCGCTACCTGAATCCGCAGCGGCTCGATACCCTGATGGGCAAGATTCTGCGCATCGTCCCGGATCTGGGCGAACACCGCTCAACGAGCACGGTCAGCGAGAACGGTCGATACCGGATTCCCAACGACAATCCCTTCCTGAACCTCGATGGCGCACGCAAGGAAATCTGGGCCTACGGTCTGCGCAACCCGCATCGAATGACCTGGGACCTCGATCCCGCGCGACCGAAGGCGCCGCGGCTGCTCGCATTCCACATCGGCCTCGTGACCTGGGAAACCGTCGTCAGCATTCACAAGGGCGCCAACTACGGCTGGCCGTTGCGCGAAGGCACGCAGGTCATGACTCCGGAAGGCGCGCGGGAGATTTCCGCGACTGACGCCATTCCGATCCGGATCTCGGATACGGTTACGCGCGGTAGCGTCGTGCCGGCCTATCCGGTACTTCAGTATCCCCACCGGCCGGCCGACGGTGGCGACGCCATCGCGAACGGATTCGTCTACCGCGGCAAGAAGATTCCGCTGCTGAGGGACAAGCTCGTGTTCGGCGATATCACATCAGGCAGGATGTGGTACGCCGGAATTGCGGACGTGCGCGCTGCCGACGATGACAAGGCCGCGACCCTGGCGCCCATTTACGACATCGACTCCGATCTTCGTTCGCTGGTGGACGCTGCCTGGCGCGCCCGCGGCGGCAAGGGCGAGGTACTTCCGGGTATGGCCCCCATTTCAGGCCCAGGACGCATCGACATGCGGTTCGCAGTCGACAACGACGGCGAACTGTATGTGCTGACGAAGCCGGACGGCATGATCAGGAAAGTCGTGAGCGCACGAACTGCTGCCGTCGCAGCTCCTGCCGCGCAAGCGCCGCGCGCCGGACAGAACAACGCAACGCCGTCACCCGCCAGCCTGAAAAATCCCATCGCGCCCACGGCCGAATCGATCGCAGCAGGCAAGCGGGTCTATGACACGATGTGCGCGTCATGCCATGGCAACAAAGCCCAGGGCGCGGTGAAGGCCGGTACCGCCATTTCGATCATCGAGGAAAGCGGTCGCCGGCAGCCATCGGATCTCACCGACGCCCAGTGGGATCACGGATCGGGCGATGCCGACATCTATACCGTCATCAAGAAGGGCATCCCTTCCACCATGATGCCGGGATGGGACGGTGCGATGTCCGACAACGACACCTGGAACATCATCAACTATCTGCGCAGCCTCCCGCCCACGAAGTAGCGATCGGAATGAACTACCCCTACCTGCGAATGGCCATTGCCCTGGCGTGTGCGACGTTTGTTTCGGGAACAGCGTCGGCGCAGCCGCCGGCAACCCCGCAGACGGCGGCGCCCGCATTGCGCCCGTTCCAGATCATCAGCATGGATCCGGCATTCGAACGGTTGATCGCACCGGATGCACAGCTGGAAACCATCGTCACGTTTGCGAGTCTGCGTGGCGAGGGGCCGATATGGCGAGATGGCCAGCTGCGGATCCTGGACATGCGCCAGGCACAGGTGATCGAGGTGGCGCTCGATGGCACTCATCGCGTGGTGCTCGAGAATGCCGGCGGCCGGATGAGCCCTGATGTCCCGACGCTGCAGGGAGCCAACGGCCAGGCGAACTGGCGTGACGGTGCAGTGCTGCTGTGTCGCGCCGGACTTCGCGACATCGGCGTGATGTATCGCGATGGAAGAACCGACACGTTCATTCCGGACTACGAAGGCCAGCGTTTCAACAGTCCGAACGATATTGTCGTCGCCAGTGACGGATCAATCTGGTTCACCGACCCGCCCCTTTCTCTGCCGGGTCATCCGCGCGCACGGCCGGCCGATCCGACGACACCTCCGGCCAGCATGATTCGGCCCATGGACAAGCAGATACCTTTCAATGGAGTGTTCCGCTTCAAGGATGGCAAGCTGACGGCAGCAATCACCGACCTGCCCACGCCGAACGGCTTGGCATTCTCGCCCGACGGCAAGGTGCTGTACGTGAGCAACACGGAACCCGAGATGTTCGTGCGCGCGTATGCCATCGATGAGAACGGCACACTCTCCGATGAGCGCGATCTGATCCGGATTCCTGCAGACAATCCCTACGGAACCGGCCTGCCGGACGGTCTGAAAGTCGACAGCGAGGGCAATGTGTGGACGACCGGCCCGGGCGGTCTTCTGGTTCTTTCACCCGGCGGCAAGCTGCTGGGGCGGATCCAGTTGCCTTCCCGCTCCACGAATATCGCCTTCGGCGATGACTACAAAAGCCTGTTCATCGTCTCGAATCCCAATGTCTATCGCCTCCGCACGCGCGTACAGGGATTGATACCGCCGTTTACGCAACGATAGCGTTCGCGCTCGTGAGGGTATGCACTTCAGGGCGCGAGCGATCTTTCCGGCAGCTGGACGTAAACCGTTGGCCCGAGATCGGTGGCCGATTTGCCGATCGCGAATCCGTAGCGTCCGCTCGCGATGGTCCACTTGTCGCCGGTCCACTCTGCCAGGACACGAGGATCGGCCTTCAGAGTCACGGCCCTGCTCTCGCCCGGTTCGAGTGTCACCTTGTTGAACGCAAGAAGCCGGCGCATCGGCTGATCGTTGCGCGACACGAGATACAGCTGCGGGATATCAGCACCCGCATGTTCGCCGCGATTGATGACTGACACGGTCGCGCTGACGTCCGGACGCGCCTGCATGCGAGGTTTCTCGTGGGCGAACTCGGTGTAGCTCAGCCCGAAGCCGAATGGGAAAAGCGGCTCCCTGCCGCGTGCTGCGTACCATCGATAGCCGACGTCAGAACCCTCCACATAGTCGACCTCGATCGACGTAGTCCCATCGTCGGGTCGACCCAAGCCCGGCACGGCGCTACGCGGCGCCTGTTCGACAGATCGCGGAAAGGTCATCGGCAATCGAGCCGAAGGATTGACCGCCCCCGAGAGAATGTCGGCGATCGCCGCGCCGCCCTCCTGCCCCGAGTACCACGCCTGCACGACGGCGCGAACGTTGCCGAGCCACGGCATGCCCACGGGATTGCCGGTCTCCAGCACCACGATCACATTCGGGTTTGCGCGCGCAATCGCATCGATCAACTGATCCTGTCCTTCCGGCAGATCGAGGCTGCCTGCGTCCAGACTTTCGACCTGCCACTTGCTGGCGAAGACGATGACCACCTCCGCTTCCGCAGCGCGCGCAGCGGCCACTTCAGGCACGTAGCCTGTATCGAAGTCGATGCTGGCCTCGGGCAACTGGCGACGCAGTTCATCCAGCGGCGATGAAGGGATGAGGATCTGATGACCGCTGATTCCCAGGAAGGCGCTGCCGCCATGAGGCAGACGCACGGCCGGCCCGCCCACCGGAATGACCTGGCTCGATCCACCGCCGGACCACACGCCACGATCGGCAAAGCGTCCGACGACGAGAATCTTGCGGCGTTCGTTGGTCAGCGGAAGCATGCCATCGTTCTTCAACAGCACGATGCCTGCATTGGCCGCGCGTCGCGCGACCGTGGCATGCGTTGCAAAATCGATCGGCTTCTCGGCCAGCGGTGCGTCTGCACCGACCGCATAGACAGAGCGCAGAATGCGCCGCACCGACGTGGACACGGCTTCCTGCGCCACACGCCCGTCGCGCAGTGCCTCGCGCAGCGGCCGATCGAACCACACCTGCTTGTCGAGTTGCGCGCCCGATTGCTGATCGAGGCCCGCATTCATGTCTTCGGGACCGTGCGTTGCGCCCCAGTCCGACATGACCCAGCCTTTGAAGCCCCAATCCTGTCGCAGCACGCGATTGAGCAACCAGTCGTTGCTGCATCCGTACACGCCGTTGATCCGGTTGTATGCGCACATGATCGCGCCCGGCTGGCCCTGTTCCACCGCGATCTGGAACGCCAGCAGATCGGACTCGCGCAGATCGGCTTCGGAGATCCTCGCATCGAGCGAATGGCGCAGCGTTTCCTGGGAATTGAGCGCGAAATGCTTGGCCGTCGAAATCACACCCTGCGCCTGGATGCCGCGGATCGACTGCCCGGCTATCGTTCCCGCAAGCAACGGGTCCTCGCCGAGATATTCGAAGTTGCGGCCGCCGAACCAGTCCCGAGTGAGATTGACGCCGCCGGCGAGCAGCACGTTGAAGCCTTTCGCCTTGGCCTCGCTGCCGATCATGGCGCCGGAATCATAGGCAAGCATCGGATCGAAGCTGGCAGCGAGCGCGAGGCCCGACGGCAGGGCTGTCGCGAAATCGTCCTTGCGCAGCATCTTGGGATTGGTGATTCCAAGGCTCGCGTCAGTCTCATGCAGCCCGGGAAAGTCGAGCCGCTTGATCGGCGGAAAATATCCCGCGGAGGGTTTGATTCCCGGCGGCGTGGGCGCCGGCCCAAGGCGCGAGGGGGTCGGCATGTACCCCCAGATGAGCGAGAACCGCTCCTCTTCCGTCATTTGCGCTTCGACTCCGGCAGCACGCTGGTCGGGGTCGGAAGCATCTGCGACGACGGCTCCCACGCAGAGAGCCGAAGCTGCTACCAGCAAGAAAGAGACTTTATGGGGTTGCACGATCGTTCAGATACTGCGGAGGTTCGATTGCAACATAGAAACCCGCCACTCCAGAAGAGTGGCGGGACGAATGTGCGCCGATGGGGGGTACGTCGGCGCAGATTGCGTTGGTTTTAGAAATTGAACCCGGCCCGCAGACCGTAGGTGAACGGATCGGAGATCTGGACACTCGAGCGCGCACCGACTGCGACCGTCGTGACGACGATGGAGTCTTCCAGATTTCTCGCGAAGGCCTGGAGATACCAGACGTCCCCCGGTGCGTTGTAGGTCAGCGTGACATCGGTCTTGGTGTAGCTCGGCTGTTCGTAGAAATTGAGTGTGCCTAGCACCATCAGCGTGTACGAGTCGCTGTAGCGCGAGCGAACGCCGCCCACGATCTCCCCGCCATTGTCCAGATGGAAGGTGTGCTGATAGCCGAGCGTCGCCGCCCACTCCGGCGAACGATCGAGGGACTTGCCGTTGAAATCCGTGGTGGGATTGGGTTGAAAGTCCGTGAAATGCGCGTCGAGGTAGGCGAGCGAGAAGTCAAGCCGGTCTGAACTCGTGATGGCATAGGTGCCTTCGATTTCGACACCGGTGACTTCGGCCTCGCCGCCATTGGTCGTGAGATTGCAGGGCCCCGAGCCCGGGCCGAAACATTCGGCCACCAGCTGGCTGAGCTGGATGTTGCTGTAGTCGTAAAGGAACGCCGCTACATTGAGACTCATCGCGCCATCGAAGAGACGTGTCTTCACGCCCACTTCGTAGGCCGTCAGCTCCTCCGGGTCATAGTAGAAAAGGCTCTCGGGCTGCGTGCAGCCAGCCCCCGTGCCGACGACGCAACCGTCGTTGAATCCGCCGGCCTTGTAGCCTGTTGCCACGCTGCCATAGATCATCGTCTCGACGTTGATGTCATAGTCCAGACCGGCGCGCCAGGTCGTCTTCGAGAAATCCACTGCCGCGTCATTGGTGGGATTGGTGTTGCTGGGAACCGTGGTGCCGCAATCGAAGAAGGATGGGCAGCTCAGCGTGAATCCCACACGCGACTTCTCGTCTTCCGAATAGCGAGCACCCGCCGTCAGCCGCAATGCATCGGTCAGTGCAAAGGTCCCCTGCGCAAAGGCCGCACGCGACTCAGCGACCGTGGGACCCTGCGCGAATCCCAGCGACGCGCCGTCGCCCGTCGCTCCGGGGTTCGGCACCAGCATCAATCGCTGCAGGATGTCCGACTCTTCCCTGAAGTAGTAGAGGCCGGCCTGCAGTTGAATCGCGCCATCGCCACTGTTGGCAAAACGCAACTCATGCGAGTTCTGTTCGTAGTCGCCCTCAAACGCCGCGCGGTAAGCCAGCGCGCCGTCGACACTGATGCGTGCATCGGCTTCGTCACGCGTGAACTCGCGATAGGAGCCGGTATAGGTCATCGTGACCGGGCCGATATCCTGATTGAGTTCAACCCCCAGTCCCCACGTATCGTTCTCGCGCCAGGTATCCCAGGCGATGGGCGTGTCGATGTAGCGCAGCCCATCGCTGCTGCGGTCATCGCCGATGTATTCCGGATCGACGCCGTTGGCGGTGGCGGCGTAGAAGTTCCGCAGCGGCAGCAGATCGTAGGGCGTGCCCTTGATCTGCGAATAGTCCGCCGTCACGAGCAGGTTGCCGGAACTCCAGTCGTAGAGACCCTGCAGTCGGCCGGAAATGTTCTCCTTGAACGGATCGATATCCCCCGTCAGCAGCGGGCCGCCGTCGAGATAGTTGTCGCGCTGGTCGTAGTTCACTGCGGCGCGGATTGCGAAATTGTCGCTGACCGGTGCGTTGATCACACCGGTCGCCTGTATGGTGCCGAAGTTGCCACCGGCGACATTGGCCGACCCGCCGAACTCGTCGAACGTCGGGCGATTGGTGATGACGTTGATCAGACCGGCTGTGGTGTTACGGCCATACAGGGTTCCCTGTGGGCCTCGCAGAACTTCCACGCGAGCGATGTCGTAGAAACTGACTTCCTGCGCCTGCGGACGAGCGATGTAGACGCCGTCGAGCATGAATGCCGCGGAGGGATCGCCCTTCTCGGTCGTGTCGGTGCTCGTGACACCCCGGATGGTGACCTGCACACCCCCGCCGGCCCGATCGATGGACAGATTCGGCACCAGGTCGGCAAGCTCGGTCGGGTTGGTGACGCCTGAATCGATCAGACCCTGACCCGTGATCGCGGTCAGCGCGATCGGCGTTTCGGAAGCCAGCGACTCCCTGCGAGTCGCAGTCACGATGATCTCTTCCAATGCCATCGCGCGCGGCTCCGTGCGGGCACCAGCCTGAGCCGGCACTTCGGCTTGCGCGAGACGAATCGCGGCAGACGACGCCGCGCCCAGCGCAGTGTTCACTGCTGCAGCGACTGGATTGGCAAATGCAAGCCCCGCAAGGGCTGATGAAAATGCAGTGGCTCTGAGCGCGATACGCATGAACTCTCCCATTCCCCCATTCGAGGGTTGTTCTGACTTAGTAATAGTTCGTCGTGACACGGTGCTCACCGCGCCACGAAAGTCCCGGGACGCCGCTCCGTCACGGCACGAATCCCCTCTGCATAGTCCTCGGTGAGGCGAAGCTTCGACTGCTCGGCGTGTTCGACGACCAGCGCCGCACGTACCTGATCGAGGAAGTTCGCGCGCAGTGTCCGACGTGTGGCGAGCAACGACAGCGGCGCATTCTCTGCAATCGCGGCCGCCATCGCCTGCGCTGATTCACGAAGCTGCGACGCTGCGTCGATGCGATCGACCAGCCCCCAGCCGATCACTTCTTCGGGCTTGTAGCGCGCACCGGCAAGCAACATGAGTGCGGCGCGCGACTCTCCGATGAGTCGCGGCAGCGTGAATGTCAGTGCGAACCCGGGGTGATAACCCAGCTTGACGAAATTGGCCGAGAAACGCGCCTCGGGTGCAGCGATGCGAAAGTCGGCGGCGACTGCAAGCCCAAGCCCCGCACCGATCGCTGCGCCCTGGATGGCCGCGATGATCGGCTTGCCGAAGGCGAAGAGCCGCAGCGCCTGATCGTAGAATTCGCGGACGGGATCAGCGCCGTTGCCTCCGATGCCGTTCTCCGACGCGAGATCGGCGCCCGCGCAGAAGGATTTTCCCTCGGATGCGAGTACGACGGCACGGCACCCGGTATCGGCGTCGAGCCGCTCCAGCACGTCTCCGAGCGCACGCAGCACTCCGACCGTCGCATGATTGTGCGGTGGGTTCTTGAACACGACGTGGGCAACGTGTCCGAGCCGCGCTACGGCGATCGGCCCGCTCATGCCCGAATTTCGCTCGACTGGACGGCTGTCCATGGCGTCATCCGGCCGGCACCCGGTGTGATCGTCCGCAGGGACATCACATCCGGTGTACGCGATCCGACCCGCTGCGTGCGAGCGTCTTTCATCAGCATTTCCCCCAGTCATCGCGTCGAATCTTTACTGTCTTGGCGGTGCATCGAGCACACGCTGCAGCGATCTTCTCGCTTGCCCGCGACGGTGACCGCCACAGAAAGGAGATTGAAGCGAGTTTGGACCGCCGTTTGAAACTGCGTCCATCGCGATTTCGTAAAGCCGGTAATCAGAAAACCGGAACGCGTGTGGCGGGCGAGCCACGCACTTCGGCATCATGAACGCGTTGAAAGACGGCCTTTCGGAAACTTCTCACTGGCTTGTAGCGCCGTTGCCATGACTCGTCTGCGTCCTCCGCCAGGCGCCGCACCGGCACCAAGGACCATCGCGTTTTCGTGTACACGAAGATCAGGAAAACCGAATGAATTCGACTGTTCTCACCGAGAAGTCCGCAGGCTTTGCTTCATTGTCTTGGCGGCCTGCTCGGTCACGTCCAATCGCGCTTCCCATGGATCTGACATGGCGACCGATGAACCGTCGGGCCGGAACTCCAGAATCTCGTTCTTGCCTGGATCGTGGCGCGGCCAGTTCGGCAGGCCCGCGCCGTTGGGATCACCTGTCTTGGCGAAGTTGGCCCAGTAAGTGTTGGCTGCTCGCGCAACCGCCTGATCCTCAGGCATCAGGGACACCTCAGAGCGAGCGTCGAGTGCTCCGAACACATAGGGAATCTCCTCGGCGTGTGGCACGCCGTTTCGCCACACTGCTTGCATCGCGGTGGGGACGTAGGAGAAGCGATACACATATGCCTGCGCACCGTTCGCGACAAACGCATTCGCGGTGAAGCGGGCCGGCTCGGCCTGGACCCGATCGGTGCCGGCCATCACGAGCAGCGTCTGTAGATCGGTGGTTCCACTAGGGTCGTACGCCGCCCTCGCCTCGGCTTCCCCTTTTCCGAACTGCGAGAACAATGCGTCCTTCGAGTCAGCGCTGATGAAGCCGACGAAATCGGCGCTGTTCGTTCCGATGATCAGCGGCACGCGCAGGTGGCGACCGGCCTCGTAGGCTCGCTGGGCCGTCTCGACGACAATGCGTCCATCCACGATCGGGCCGGAATATGTGGATGGACCACCGGGCCCCGCGCTTTCCTGCCCTCGATCGATGATCTCGGCGGCGCTGAGGGCGCGCAGCCTGGTGAGCGCGGCCGCATCGACGCCCTCGATCCCGTACCGGCGTGCGAAGTTCCCGCCGATCGTTTCTGCCGACACCGGATACAACGGATCGACCCCCTCCTCGCGCATCGGCCGCCCGGTGAGTACGCCGTCGCGCCCGCCGCCGGATTGAATGATCGCTTTCTGGAACAGGCCACGCGAACGGGGCGATGTCAGGTGCGTGTGCACCGACAGTCCGCCCGCGGATTCACCGAAGATCGTGACATTGTCCGGATCACCTCCGAAGGCAGCAATGTTCCGCTGCACCCATTCGAGCGCGGCGATCTGATCCATGAAGGCGTATGTCGCCTTGGGCTCGTCCGGATGCTCCTGGGTAAGCGCCGGAAAGGCGAAGAAGCCGAGCCTGCCCAGACGGTAGTTGAACGTGACGAGGACGACGCCTTGCTTCGCGAACGACACCCCTGAGTATTCAGGCTGCGATCCGCTGCCGAAGAGATAGGCGCCACCGTGAATCCAGACCATCACCGGGAACTTCGCGGCCGGCGCCGCGGCGGCGGATCGCCATACATTGATGAACAGGCAATCCTCCGCGGAGGTCGGCGACAGCGGCGAAGGGGTACCGGGAGTTCCTGCCTGGGGACAGTCCGCGCCGAACTTGCTTGCATCGCGCTCACCGCGCCACGAGAGGACCGGCCGCGTTGGACGCCAGCGATTCTCGCCGACAGGTGCGGCGGCGTAAGGAATTCCCTTGAAGCTGGTGACCTTCCCTTCCGTCACGCCGCGTACCGGTCCGACGTCGGTCGTAACGGTCTGCGCCATCGTCGCCGAAGCGATGACGACGAGGATCATGCCGATCATCTTCTGCATTGGTCGCGAGACAGGACTGTGTGACAAAGAATCCTCAAGATCGCGTGCGTGCACCCCCTCCCTGTCCCTCCCCCGCGACCGGGGGAGGGGACGCAAAATCTTCAATGTCACGGCTGGTGCTGATTCAGAACCTCACGCCCGCCCGCGCGCCATAAGTACGCGGCTCGGACGGCGTGACATTGCCATTCGTATCCACGGCCGTGATGAGTATTTCGTCCTCGAGGTTGTTGCCGAATGCCTGCAAGTACCAACGGTCGTCCGGGGCCATGTAGGTCACGCTGACATCCGTTCTGTTGTAGCTCGGCTGGTTGTACTGCCTGGGCGTTGCGAACACGGTCACGACGTAGTCGTCGCTCCAGCGCTCACGAATATTCGCGGAGAGTTGACCCCCATTGCTCAGCGGATACGAATAGGTGTACCCGCCGGTCAGCGTGAAATCGGGCGAACGATCCAGGGAACGGTCAGCATAGTCAGGCGCTGCCCCGACTCCCCGAGGAAAATACCCATCGTATTTCGTATCCAGATACGCGGCCGCCACGTCGAAGCGATGGCGGGAAGTGGGTGCAAAATTCGCCTCCAGCTCGACACCGTTCACAGTGGCCTCGGCGGCATTGGTAGTGGTCTGAGCCGGTCCGCCGCCAAAATCAAATACGGTGCTGAGTTGCAGATTCTTGTAGTCGTAGTGGAACGCTGCCGCAGTCAGCTGCAGCCGGCCTTCCGCGGCACGCGTCTTGTAACCGACCTCATAGGCCGTAAGGGTCTCCGGCTCGTAGTAGAGCTGCGCCGTCGACCGTGGGTTGTTGCAGGGAATTCCGTTCGTCACCGTGCCTTCTTCGCACCCGTCATTGAATCCGCCCGCCTTGTACCCCGTCGAGACGACGCCATAGAGCATCGAGTTGTCGCCGATGTCGTAGTCCAGCCCGACACGCCACGTCGTCTTTTCAGAAGTTGTCTCTGCGGCGTTCATGAATTGCGAGTCGGTAGCCGGATCGAATGTCAGCGTCTGCTGGAACACCATGGCGCCAATGCGCGACTTGTCATCGTGTGAATAGCGCACACCCAGCGTGAGATGCAGCTGGTCGGTGAAGCTGTAAGTCCCCTGCCCGAAGACCGCATACGATTCGGAGATGGTGGGATTCTGCGGGAAGCCGAACACCGGCACGCCCACTGGCGCAAAATCCAGGAGATAGAAGCCGATGTCCGACTCTTCCCTGAACCAGTAGATCCCGAACTGTCCTTTCAAGGATCCTTCCGAGGTCGTCGCGAAACGCAGCTCCTGCGAGTTCTGCTCGTATTGGCCGACGAACAGAGTGTCGACCGCAGGGCCGCCCGTCACCGTCGGAATGTTGCTCTCCTCGTTCCGCTCGAACTCCCGGTAGGAACCCAGATAAGTGAGAGTGAGCGGCCCCAGGTTCCAATTGATCTCTGCGCTCGCGCCCCAGGTGTTGTTGCTCAGATCAGAGGGATCGACCTGAGTGTAGTTCGTCGTGCGCCGGCTCTTCGAATCGTCGTCACCACTCTGATAGATCGGGTCCAGCAGCAGCGGATCGGTGGCCAGGTCCGCAGCGGAATAGAAGTTCGTGGCGCGCACGAAAACACCACCGGGTTTGCCCTTGAGATCAGAGTAGTCGAGCCTGAGCAACAGACTCACATTCTCATTGAAGTCTGCGAGCGTCTGGATGCGTGCCGTGGTGTTCTCCTTGAATGGATCCAGGGAGTACGGATCCGACGCGAGCGGGATCTGGTAGGCGTCGCGTCTGTCATAGGCCCCTGAGACGCGCAATGCCCAGACATCATTGAGCGGCACGTTCACCATCGCATCGACCTGTTGGGTACCGAAATCGCCAAAGCCTGCGTTGACGGCGGATTCAAAGTCGTGAACCGGCGAGTTCGTGATCACATTCAGGAGTCCGGCCGTGGTGTTTCGTCCGTAGAGCGTACCCTGCGGGCCGCGCAACACTTCCACGCGAGCGATATCGAAGAAACTCACCTCCTGCACCTGAGGCCTTGCGATATAGACCCCATCCAGCAGGAAGGCTGCTGACGGATCGCCTTTCTCGGTCGCGTCCGAACTCGTGACGCCGCGGATGGTGATCTGCAGGCCGCCGTTGTTCCGGTCGATGGAGAGATTGGGAACCTCATTGCCGAGACGAAGGGGGTCCGTCACGCCGGCCGATCTCAGGGCATCACCGCTGATCGCGGTGACCGCGACCGGGGTCTTGAGCAATGGCGATTCCTGGTGCAGCGCGGTGACGATCACCTCCTCCAGGGTTTCCGTGACTCGTGCGCTCGTCTCCTGCGCGGATGTGCCGAATGCACTGCATGCAAGGACTGTCGCGACGCTGCGCGCCAGAATCTGAGACTTCTTCATCGTGAGGCTCCCCTGATCTGATATTTCTGTACTGCGGCGATGGCGGCGATAGTCAATCGGCCGGACCGCAAGCGCTTTCTCGGAACACTGCAGCGCCTCACCACACGATGGTCGTGATGAGCGCATGTGACGAATCGAGTCTGGAACGCCCCTCGCAAAGGCGTCCATCGCGATTCTCGGGAGCCGGAAATCAGGAAAACGGAAGGTGAAGTCGAAGATGGAGAGGTTCACACGGAAGGCACGGAGAAAGATTCCTTCTTCCGTTCCGAGCCTCCGTGAACTCCCTGTGCAATTCTTCCCTCTTCAGGCCAGTACAGCCTTGACGCGCTCGCGCGTGAACGGCGCCTTGCGTAATCGCACACCGGTGGCATCGAAGATGGCGTTCGCGATGGCTGCCGCAGTGAGGCGAGTCGCGGGCTCCCCTGCACCGGAGGGCGGCAAGTCGGTGCGATTGATCAATACGACATCGATCGACTCCGGTGCATCCATGATGTCGAGGATGGGATAGCCCGCCCAGTCGAGGCTGGTTACATTTTGTTTGTCGAACGTGACTTCCTCGAACAATGCGCGGCTCGTGGCCTGGACGACATTGCCTTCGATACACAAGGTGAGGGCTTGCGGATTCACGATCAGTCCGCAGTCATGCGCAACCACGAAATGGCGCGGCCAGACGCGTCCCGTCGCGCGCTCCACGTCCACCTCAACGACCATGGCCACCAGCGTGCCGTTGCGCTCGCTGTAGGCGAAGCCGCGTCCCGTGACCACGTCGCCGCGCACACTGCGGCGGGATCCGGGCGGCCCCGACTTCCAGTTCGCCTGCTTCGCCGCCGCCTCGACGACTGCTCGATGGCGTGTGTCAGTGAGATGTCGCAGCCGGAACTCGACGGGGTCCGCACCCGCGGCCAACGAGCACTCGTCCAGGAATGATTCGCTCGCAAAGTACAGTTGCGGACCCAGCGGATCGCGCAGATGCGAGGTACGCAGCGGCGAATCGTTGGTCAACATCGCCGGGATCGTCTCCCATCCCATCTCGCGGTTCGGGATCGTGTAAACATCCGTGGGAATGCCGAACATGTGCACGGGCGGGTTGTCGAAGCCAAGCAGCATGCCGGCGAGCAGGTCGTTGGGCTGACTCTCGGCAGTGGCGACCTCCATGCGCGAGAACCCTTTGCTCATGAACTGGTACGCCTCGACCTTGCCATCGTCGCCCAGGGCCGCACGAACCTTGTGAATCGACGCGGTGCCTTTCGGGTCCCAACCATGACCGTCGCTGCGTGCACCTTGCACTCGCACCGGCCGGCCCGTCAGCATCGACATGACCACGGCGTCGCCCGCCGCATCGCCGGCGTCGTTGCGGCCATACGATCCGGGCCCCGCCATACTCACCGAACGCACTTTCTCCACCGCGAGCCCCAGCATTTTCGCGATGGCTTCGCTGGTGGCATGCGGCTTCTGCGATGAGTGCCAGACCGTCACGCCCTGCGCAGTGACTTCGGCCACTGCGCAGGCCGGGGCAAGACTGGCATGAGACTGGAATGGCCACTCGTACTCGGCTTCCAGCACCCGATCAGATTTGGCGAAGACGGCATCGACGTCGCCCACCGTCTGTTCGATTTCGCGCTTGGCAGCTTTCGTTTTGCGAATGTGGTCGTGCACGACGGTATGCGGCACGAAGGGCTCGGGAACCTCGGACCAGGACACTTTCAGCGCACGCGCCGCCTGGATGGCTTCCCATTCGCTCTCCGCGACCACACCGATGAAATCCGCTTTGCGGACAACTCTCGCGCCTGGAATGGACGCGATGCTCGTCGCGTCCACGGACACAGGTCTGGCACCAGCGAACACCGGACGGATCACGCGGCCATGCAGCATGTTGGGGCGCTTGAGATCGGCGACGTACTCGAACTGGCCAAACACCTTGAGCCGCACCTCGCGGCGCTGCGGCGACGTGCCGACGAGCTTGTACTGATCGGGCGACTTCGGCTTGGCCTTGCCGGTGGTCACCAGCGCGTTCCCCTGCTTGCCGTTCCATTCCAGTTGATGGTTGAAGGAACCGCTGACCAGTTCGCCGTAGGCGATGCGCTTTGTCGAATCATCGATCGCAGAAACGACACCGGCATTCACCTGCAGGCGTTCGACCGGAATGCCGAGCTTCGCCGACGCGCGTGCCACCAGCAGCGCGCGAGCTTCGGCCGCGGCGTTGCGCAGCGGAACGGCGCCGCGCTGAATGCCGGTGCTGCCGCTCACGCCACCCTGGTTGCAGGTGAGCGCCGTATCCGCCATCACCAGATCCACGCTGTCCAGCGAAACGTCCAGTTCCTCGGCGATGATCTGCGAGACCCCCGTGTCCACGCCGAGCCCGATGTCAGGCTTGCCGAAGAACGCCGTGACGCGCCCGTCCTTGCCGATCGCGAGCCAGGAGTCGAGTTCACCGGGATCGGGCGGCAGCTTCGGCATGCCTGTCGCGCCGCTCGCCGCACCGAACGTCGTAGCCGGCGTGGACACGACGACGAAGAGCGCGCCAAGGGACTGCAGCATCTGGCGGCGTGTGAGGGCAAGTTCGGGCAGAGCAGTTTTCATCGTCACGCCCTCACGCCATGCTCGCAGCAGCGCGTTTGACCGCGCGCAGGATGGCCATGTGCACGCCGCATCGGCATTTCAGCCCGGCGAGCGCCGCGCGAATCTCGGCATCCGACGGGGACTTGTTCGTTTTCAACAGCGCAGCAGCGGTCAGCATGAAACCATTGCTGCAATAGCCGCATTGCGGCACCTGCTCTGCCACATATGCCGCCTGCAACGGATGCGGCTTCTCGGGGGTACCGAGACCCGCCACCGTCGTGATCTCCGCATTCTGGACCGCCACCGTCGGAAGCACGCAGGAACGAACGGGCTGGCCGTTCAGCAGTACGGTACACGCGCCGCATTGCGCCAGGCCGCAACCGAAGCGCGGATTGTTCAGGCCGAGCTCGTCACGCAGCGTATAGAGCAGCGGCTTGGCCGGGTCGACCTCGAGGTTGTGAGTCTGGCCATTCACTCGCAAGGGGATTTTCTCAGCCATTCAGCTTCCTCGGGCAATGAGCACTCGAACGCAGGCCGCCTCGACTCGGACCGATCTCGACCAGCGTAGTTTCTGCCGGGCTGAAAATAGCATCTGGGCGGCGTGAACAGCAGGACCGGAGAGCGGCAACCGGTTGTGTTTCGATTTCGTGCATACGGGATTCGGAATAGGAAAAACCGGTGCCGCGCACTCGACGTACGCGACGTCGAGACACGCGGCCCGGCCTCGACGCCGCCGGGGGAACGAGCGACTCGAAGAGATTGTTGATCGCCCTTCATTCTAGGAAACAGACCCCCTTGTGCGTCCATGCATTTTTCCAGGCAGTCGCATGCGCGTTCTGCGCATGGGCGTGGTTGCTTGATGAGGCGTCGTTCGGCTCTTCCGATCTCCGCCTCCACGAAATCGCGATGGACACGTCTGCGAGCAGCGACCCACACTGAAAACTCGTACAAGCTTCATGCACTCGCAACCAATGACCGACACCAGCACCGGAGTCAGCGCCGGCTTCAAGAAGGAACTGGCGACCGCCCGGTTCACTGACGAAATGCTCGCCGACATGCGGGCCCTGATTGGAACCGAACTGCGGACCGATTCGAGCCTCAACAACGAGTTTGCGACGCGCCTGGCGATCCTCCGCTTCTGCGAAGGCATTGGCGACGACAATCCGTTGTGGACAAACCCTTCATACGCAGAAAGCACACCGCACAAAACGCTCATCGCACCGCCGAGCTTCATCTTCGCCTGCCTCGCGGGCGTTCAGGTCGGCTGGCGCGGGCTGGGCGGCTTCCACGCCGATACGAAACTCGTATTCCACCGCAACATCCGTCTGGATGAACGAATCAAGGTGCGTGTCGTATTCCAGGGCTTCGACGGTCCGGAGTCGAGCAAGTTCGGCGGACGGCGCATCAAGGATTACATCCTGCAGGAGTACAGCACGCACGACGGCGAGCCGATCGCCGAGTTCATCTGTTCGCGCATGCGCTTCGAACGCGGCGAGATGCAGAAGCGCGCGCCAGAGCGGGCGATCACCATTCCCCACCCGTGGACCGACGAGGAAGTCGCCGCCATCGAAGCGCAGGTGCTGGCCGAGACGCCGCGCGGCAACGTGCCCCGCTACTGGAATGATGTGAATGTCGGCGACGAGATCGACGTGATCACCAAGGGGCCGATCGGACTGACGGACGAAATTGCCTACATCGCCGCCGGCGCAGCACCGATTCCCCGAGTGGCGGCGCATGGCGTGGCATTGCGACGCTATCGCAAGCATCCTCAATGGGCTTACCGCGATCCGGTGACCCATGCGCTGGAACCGGTTTATTCAGTGCACTACAACGACTACGCAGCCAAGCTGCAGGGTGCGCAGGCCGCCTACGATGTGGGCATTCAGCGCACGTGCTGGCAGATTCACTCGCTCACTCACTGGATGGGCGACACGGGCGTACTCAAGGCGGTCACCAGCCAGTACCGGTCGCACGTGTATCTTTCGGATGTGATCCGCCTCGGCGGCCGCATCGATGCAAAAGAGATCGACGCCGGCGGCAATCACGTCGTGCGACTCACCACCTGGGCGCGCAACCAGCGTGACCAGGATGTGATGCCCGGCACCGCCGTAGTCGCGCTGCCCACACGAGGCTGACATCGATGTCGTCGGCTGCAACCTGGGGCGATTCGATCGCCGTCGAAACGCTGCACGGCATTCCCTTCCGGATGTACATGCAGCGCCCGCGTCGCGTGGAAAGTCTGCTCGCCTTCGCAGATCGTTGGGGCAACCGGCCCCACATCATTCAGGGCGATTGTGTCGTCACGTTTGCCGAGATGCGCAACCTCGTCGCCGCGAAAGTGCAAACGCTCGTCGAACACGGCGTCGTGCGCGGCGATCGCGTCTTCGTTCTCGGCTGGAACGGCCCGGAATGGATCGTCAATTTCTGGGCCTGTATCGAAGCCGGCGCGGTTCCCGTGCTGGCGAATGCGTGGTGGAGCGAGGTCGAACTCGTCGGCGCGCTCGACACACTGCAGCCTGCACTGACGCTTGCCGACAAGCATGGCAGCACCCGTCTACCCGCCAATGCCCGACGCGGTCCGTGGGAGATCGATCGCCCCGCAGCCGCACTGCGTTCGACGAACAGCGCCCCATTGGACGAGGAAGATCCCGCGGTCGTCATCTTCACCTCGGGCACCGAAGGAAAACCGAAGGCCGTGGTGCTGTCGCATCGTGCGCTGCTCGCCGGCCTGCAGATGCTGCTGCACATCACGCGCAGACTGCCGCACCAGATCGATGACTCCGCCGGCGAAACCGGCCTGCACACAGGGCCGCTGTTCCACGTCGGCGGCGTGCAGACGCTGATCCGCGCGATCACGGTGGGCGATACGCTGGTCATGCCGCATGGCAAGTTCGATCCGGCGGACGCGCTGGCGCTGATCGAACGCCACAGAATCACTCGGTGGGCCGCCGTGCCGACCATGGTGTCGCGCCTGCTCGAACATCCGGACGTGCAGGCCCGGGATGTGAGCAGCCTGCGATCACTGACGGTGGGCGGGGCGCCGGTACACGCTGAATTGCTCCAGCGCATTCCGCTGGGATTCCCCGGCGTCAAAGCACGCATTCCCACCGGCTACGGGCTGACAGAGAACGGTGGCCAGGCGACCGCCGCCTCGGGTGCGGACACGGCACAGCGACCAGGCTCGGCGGGTCGACCCCTGCCGTTGGTCGAGATCAAGTTTGTTCCGCGCGCCGGGTTGCCCGACGGCGAAATCCATCTTCGTGCACCCACACAGATGTCGGGTTACTACGGGCTGTCGCAGTCGCCGATCGACACCGAAGGCTGGCTGCACACCGGCGACCTCGGGCGCCTGGATGAGGGCGGCCACCTCTGGATTACCGGCCGATGCAAGGACGTGATCATCCGCGGCGGCGAAAACATCGCACCGGTCGCGGTGGAACGCGCATTGATGTCGATCCCCGGCGTGAGTGAAGCAGTCGTGTTCGGCGTGCCGCATCCCGATCTCGGTGAAGAGGTGATGGCCATCGTCGTCGTCGAGGGAGATCACACGCCGCAGTCCATTCAGGAGCAGCTGAAAGGCAGCGTCGCCTCATTCTCCATTCCGAGTCGATGGCGCGTGCAGAAGGAGCCGCTGCCTACCAACCATGCCGGCAAGATCGACAAGACAGGTCTGAGCGCACGAGTGCGCGCCGAGATGAGTACACACGAGAATCCGCCTAAAATCCGTTCGCGTTGAGCCTGTCGAAACGATCTCGTTCCTTCATTCCTCCGGGAAAAAGAACCCTTCGACAGGCTCAGGGCGAACGGAACAAAACACCGGACCCAATAGGTTCCAGACTGCTCCCATGCGCACCTTTCAACATATCACCCCGCCGCTGCGACTGTTTCAGGGGCCGATCGACCGGGGATCTCCGGGCAAGGAACTCGATCGCCTGAACAGCCAACGGGCGGTGGTCTTCTGCGGCGCATCGCTGGCACGCGATGCCGCACTGCTGGACCTCGTACGCGCAAGTCTGGGCGATCGATGCGCAGGCGTCTTTACCGGAGTGCGTGCGCACAGTCCGCTGCCGTCAGTCGAAGCTGCGGCTGCCGAACTCAAGCGCCTTGAGGCCGACGCGGTCATCGCGGTCGGCGGCGGCTCGGCGATCGTGACAGCGCGCGCAGCAACCATCCTGGCCGCCGAAGCCGGCGACGCGCGCTCGCTATGCACGACCCAGGACGAGAAAGGAGAACTGCGCAGTCCGAAGCTGCTGGCACCCAAGCTGCCGCAGTTCGTCATCCCCACCACGCCAACGACGGCGATCGTCAAGGCGGGCAGCGCCGTATTCGATCCGGTCGAGGGCAGGCGCCTGGCGCTCTTCGATCCGAAGACGCGTGCGCATTCGGTCTTCGTCGATCCACGGATGCTGAACTCCGCGCCGCGTCAGCTGGTGACAAGCTCCAGCCTGAACACGCTGGCGTCGGCAATCGAGGGACTGATGTCACGCTCGGGCAATCCGCTCGCCGATGCGTCGCTGATGCACGCCGTGCGATTGCTCGCGAGACATCTGCTGGCTGCGGGAACCTGCGACGATCCGGAGGTTCGCAGCGAACTCGTCCTCGCAGCCATCCTGTGCGGCCAGGGCACGGACCACACAGGCGCAGGCGTCACGACAGTGCTCGGTCACGCCATCGGCGCGCGACACGACATCGAGAACGGCACGATCAACGCCATCATGCTGCCCCATGTTCTGCGCTTCAATGCACAGGATGCGGCGGCTGGACTCGCAAAGGTCGCCGCTGCACTCGGCGCCCCACCTGCGCATCCGGACTCTCATCTTTCAATGATCCTGCACACGGTGCAGGCGATTTTCGAAGACCTCGGGATTCCCCGCCGGCTGCGCGACGTCGGCATTGCGTTCGGAGCGCTGCCCCGCATCGCCGAGGACGCGATGGACGACTGGTTTCTTCGCGGCAATCCAAGACAGGTACGCGCCGCTGCCGAACTGCAGGAGATCCTCGAGCAGGCGTGGTGAGGAAGCGCGACGGACGTGTTTCGTCCGCGACCTAGCCAGCGACTTGCCGCAGCCTCGGTTCCGGGTTCGTCATCTTCATGTTGGGCCAGATACTTCTGGCTGCGCCGATGAATGCCTCGATGAGTGGATCCTGGCTTCGACCCGACTGATGTCCGACTGACAGCGCGCTCTCGGCATGCGCGATGGGGGAGATCGCCAGGTAGCCGTCCTGCTCGCCTTGCACGGCGTGTTCTTCCCGCAGCAGCATCATGCCGGCACCCGCCTGAAGCGCGGCGCGGCCCACCGCGATGTTGTCGAAGCGCACGACGCTGTGAGGCGTCAGTCCCTTGTCGACGAACAGTTGCGCAAGCATTGCCGAATGGGCCGAGCTTGAGCTGGGCGTAAGCCACGGCAAACTCGCCAGCGCAGCCCAGTCCGCCTCCAGGATCTGATCTCGCCAGGCTGCCGGCCCCGCGATCCTGTAGCGGACCGTCGTCAGTTCGTAGTAGGTGAACGCAGCATCGACCGGGCGACCCATGAGTATGCCCACGTCGAGCTCACCGCTCTTGAGTCCGTTGTGCGTTCCAGAGGATGCCCTTGCCATCAGGTCCAGGTGGATCAGCGGGTGACTGGCCCGCAGCGTCGACACAATCTCTCCGATACGGGTTCCGGGCTCGCTGCTCGTACCGACGATCAGTCTTCCCTCGATCTTTCCCTGAAGCTCACGTGCGAACGAAGTGAACAGCGATTCTTCGTTCAGCAGCGTCCGCGCCTTCTGCGCCAGGAGTTGACCCGCCCGCGTCAGTTCCAGACTGCGATTCGTGCGCACGAACAGCTGCGTATCGAGGCGTTCCTCGAGCGCGCGAACATGGGCGCTGGCGGCCGACGGACTGATATGCAGGCGTTCAGCTGCATGCGTGAGGTGCTGCTCCTCCGCGACTACAACGAACGTCCTTAGCTGGACGAGGTCGATGGGCATGACTGCCTCCTGATTCGCCGCAGCGCTGCTGCCTCAAGGCGATGTGAACGATTCATATCTATGCGGCCTGTCGCTGACGCCACGCCGAGATCATCATGCTGCCCACCGAGATGGCGACCAGCGCCAGCACGCCGAGTGCAATCGGTCTGGTAAACAGCATTGCAGAATCCTGTGCCGCCATGACCAGCGAGCGACGCAGTTCCTGTTCGAGCAGCGGTCCCAATACGAGCCCCAGCAGGACCGGCGCCACCGGGAATCCGAAGCGACGCAGGAGAAAGGCCCCCACCCCGAGCAGCCATACGATCAGGACGTCGCCGAGGCTCCCCTGCATGCTGTAGGCACCGACGGTGGCAAGGACGAGCATGATGCACGTGAGCAGCCGCTTCGGAATCTTCAGCAGCTGAATCCAGACTCCCACCATGGGAAGGTTCAGAACGACCAGCAGCACATTGGCCACATACAGGCTGGCGATCAGACCCCAGACAAGATCGTGGTTGTGAGTAAGCAGCGAGGGACCGGGCTGCAACCCATACATCTGGAAGGCAACCAGCATGATGGCCGTCGTTCCGGAGCCGGGAACGCCGAGCGCGAGCAGCGGCACCATGCTGGCGCCAGCCGCCGAATTGTTCGCGGCTTCCGGTGCCGCGACGCCCTCGATTGCGCCTTTGCCGAACTCCTGAGGATTCTTCGCGAACTTCTTCTCGACACCGTAGGCAAGGAACGTCGCCAGTGTCGATCCTGCGCCGGGCAATACGCCCACCATGCCCACGAGCGTGCCGCGTATCCACGGAACGATGCAGCGTCGCCACTCCTGCAGCGTCAGCCACAGACGGTTGGTCGGCAATTGCTCGACGGGCCCCGAGCGTGGCGCAGCCATCAGCCACAATGCCTCACCCACCGCGAAGAGACCGACGGCACCGAGCGCCGTGTCGATCCCGCCGTAGAGATCGGGTATGCCCAATGTGAAGCGCGCCTGCCCGCTTTGCAGGTCGATGCCAATCATCGACAGCGCAAGACCGAGGCACAGAGACACCGCTGTGCGCGGCGCTGATGGACCGCCGACGGCAGCGACGGTCGTAAGCGCGAGCAACATGAGGGCGAAGTATTCCGGCGGGCCGAATAGCAAACTGATGGCGGCCAGGCTCGATGCCGCCAGCATCAACATGACCGTGGCGAATGTCCCGCCGATGAAGGAACCGATCGCAGCAACGGCGAGCGCCACACCGCCCTGCCCCTTGCGCGCCATTGGATAGCCTTCCAATGTCGACACCGAGGACGCCGCGTCGCCAGGCGTGTTGATGAGAATGGAGGTCGTGGAACCGCCATACATCGCGCCGTAGTAAATGCCGCCGAAAAGAATGAACGCCGACGTCGGCTCCATACCGAACGTCAGCGGCAGAAGAATCGCGATCGCCACCGAAGGGCCCAACCCGGGTAGTACGCCGACCGCAGTGCCGAGCACGACACCAATTATTCCGAACAGCAGATGGTCGGGACTCAGCGCCACGCCAAAGCCGATGTGCAGATCCCTCATGAGGGAGTCGAGGTTCACGGCATCGCCCCCTTATGGAAGAGCCACATAGAGCAGCCGGGTAAACAGGAGCCACACGGCAACCGTGATCCCGAGCCCCGCAATCGTGTCGCGGATCGGTGCGTTCGTGCGCATCAGCAAGCACACGGCCAGGACGAAGACGGGTGTGGCCACCACGAAACCAACGAGCGACAGCGCACCCAGATAGGCCAGCACCAGCGCGGCGCCCGCGAGAAATCGAGACCACACCGGGGCTGGTCCGCCTGCCTCGTCATCGTCCTCGGCGCCTGCAGGCGCCACCTGAGTCTTGCTGCGCGCCCGCTCCGCAACCGTCGCACCGATCGCGGCCGCGCCGGCAACTCCAATTGCAGCAGGGAAGGCATAAGGCCCCATCGGCGAAGACCCGGCAAACGAGTCGCCCATCCCGAGCTTCGCCAGAAGCCGGGTAAACCTGATCTCGTCGTTGTGGAGCATGCTGCGAAACTCTTCTTGCGGAAGGTAGCCATCGTCCCAGCGGTGTTTGACCAGCAGGTTCTGCCACGTTTCGGTGGTGCGCATGCGCTCGATGGTCGACAGCCACCACGCAAGATGATCGGGCGCCAGACCGGGAGGCGCGAACACGCCGCGCCAGTTCTGCAGCACCACGTCGATTCCCGCCTCTCTCAAGGTGGGAATGTCTTTCGCTCCGAATCTCTCCGACTCGCCCGCTGCCAGAACGCGGATGCGGTCTTCTTCAATGTGGCCTCGCCATTCGCTGTAGCCCGTGACGCCAACGCCGACCTGTCCGCCCAACATGGCGGCAGACGCTGCGCCGCCGCCCGAGTACGCGATGAAACGCAGGTCGGATGCGCGGAGCCCGCAGGCCTCGGCGATGAGTCCGGCGAAGATGTGATCCATTCCGCCCGCAGAACCGCCGCACCAGGTAATCGAACGCGGATCGCGTCGAAACGCGGCGAGGAATTCGTCAATGGTCCGAAACGGAGAATCGTGTGGCACGGCCACGATCATCTGATCGACTGTCAGCCGGGCAAGCGGTTCAGTCGCCGTGAGTCTGAAGGGACTCTTCTGTGCAATGGGCGCGCTCAGCAATGCACCGGCAGTGACCATCACCATGTAAGGATCAGCGCGGTGGCGTGAAATCAGTTCTGCCAGTGCGATGGCGCCACCACCGCCGCCGCCATTGACGACTTCAACGGGTCGCGGCGACAGCTCCTCCTGCATCAGCACCAGGCGCATCAGGCGCGCGACCTGGTCTGTCCCGCCGCCCGGACCGCCCGGCGCCATGATCATGATCGGTCGCGCGGGAAACTGCGCTTGTGCGCAAACGCTTTCCGCAGTGACGAGGCCCGCAAGGCCAGTCAGCACCTGTCGTCTGGTCGCGAAAGCGACGGGACTATCGATCGGCGGCGTCATTGCGTGCCACCAGTAAACCGCTCCAGATGCTTCGCTGGAGATCGTGGCATTTGCCTGCATGCCGGCTCTTCACAATGCGCTTGCCCCCGACAGTCGTTCTATATGTTGGAATCAGTTTCCATGAAATCTACGTTCCGTGGAACTCGTTGTCAACGAAGGACGATGCCGATGAACAAAACATCGCTGTCGGTTTTCCGATCGCAACGTCGCCTCGACAGGTTTCAACTACCAGCAACAAGTACCAGCAAGATGTCATGTGCAGTTGCGGAGAACAAAGCTCGTTTGCAAGTTTCGTCGTTATCTCATAGAATATTGTTCTAAATATTAGAACACTATCTTTCTCCACGAATGCAAAGGTGGAATACGTGACAGGCGAAGGAAACCGCAGCGAGGATCAACCTCTCCGGACCGGCAACTCTGCGGATCTGCCGCTCCGCAATGTACTGGTCCTGGATCTCACCCTGGCTCGCGCCGGGCCGACCTGCGTCCGGCATCTCGCCGACTGGGGCGCCGATGTGATCCGGATTCAGCCGCCCGACGATGGCGGCGAAGAAGTCGTGGGCAAGCGCGAAGGCCCCGACTATCAGAATCTCCATCGCAACAAGCGCACGATGACCCTGAATCTCAAAACACCAGAAGGTCACGCCGCACTCATGAAACTCGTTGCACGCGCCGACGTGCTGGTCGAGAACATGCGCGCTTCGGTGAAGCATCGGCTGAAGTTCTCCTGGGAGGACGTGCACAAGATCAATCCGCGGCTGGTCTACGGCAGCATCAGCGGCTTCGGCCAGACCGGCCCGTACGCTGATCGCGCGGGTGTCGATCAGATCGCGCAGGGAATGAGCGGACTCATGTCCGTGACGGGCGAACCGGGACGCGGTCCCATGCGCGCAGGCATTGCCGTCGCCGACATGACCGCCGGAAACCTGCTGGCGCTGGGAATCATGATGGCGCTGTTTGAGAGAGAACGGACTGGACGGGGGCGCTGGGTCCATACGTCACTCCTGGAGAGTCTCATCTTCATGCTCGACTTCCAGGCCGTGCGCTACCTCGCGAGCGGCGAGGTGCCGAAACAGGCAGGCAACGAGCATCCGACCGCGGTGCCGACCGGCGTGTTTCCCACTTCCGACGGACACGTCACCATGGGCGCATCGTCCACGGTCCAGTGGAAAAGACTGTGCGCAGTACTCGACAAGCCTGAGTGGCTCACACGCCCCGACTGGGCCACTCAGCGTGACCGCGCCCGCCAGCGGGCAGACGTGCATCAGGCAATCGCAGTGGAATTCGCCAGGCAACCGAGCGCGTACTGGGTGGCGAAACTCGAGACCGCGGGATTGCCATGCGGACCGATCTATGCGATCGACCAGGTATTTGCGGATCCGCAGGTGCAACACGTCGGCATCGACGCGGTGATGGAACATCCTCGCACTGGAAAAACCCGCATCGTCGCCTCCCCGCTCAACTTCGAGGGCTCATTGAAGACGATCCGGCGGCCCACGGAGATCACGGGGGCTCACACCGAGGAAGTGCTGCTCGGTCTGGGTTATCGAAGCGAGGAGATCAAGTCGATGAGGGAGCGTGGGGTTCTCTAGTCAGATCCGGCCGACTGTTTCGGCGATGCGGGCGCATGCATGGAGCACCGCCTCAAGCACGTCCCGCATTTTCTTGTCGGTGAGCCGCTCGGCGGGACCGGACACAGAGAGCGCAGCCGCGGCACGCGAATCGCGGCCCATGATCGGCGCCGCGGCACTCACGAGGCCCGGGGTCAGACTGCTTTTCGAGACGGAGTAGCCATTGCGCCTTACCACTTCGAGTTCAGCCATGAGCGCGGCCGCATCGAGCTTCTTGCCGTTCACCGGCTGCTTTGCCGCCCGCTTGATGATGGCCGCCGCGTCCGGCTCGTACGCCAGCAGGACCTTGCCGGGCGCGACCCATGCCGCGGGGGCCCGCGAACCCGGACGGGTGGTGAAACGCAGGACACGCGGAGCGACGATCTTCTCGAGATACAGCACGTCGTCGCCATCGAGCACGGTGAGGCTGACGGTTTCCGAGGTCGCCTTGTGAAGCTCCTGCATATAAGGAGCCGCCGCACGCTTCGCCGGATGCATGGCAAGCACCGCCGACCCGAGTTCCCACAGGCGCAGCGTCAATGTGTAGCGACCCGACTCCGGCTCCTTCGTGACGTAGCCAAGCTCGATGAAGGTAGCGAGCAGCCGGTGCACGTTGCTCTTCTGCAGATCGAGCTGTTCGGCGATGGTGGACAGGCGTACTGGCCCGTCCGCTTTGGCCAGGAGCTCCAGGACGCTCAGGCCTTTTGCGACTGTCGTGTCCATTCGGGTTTCGTTCTGAGCTGACGTCCTACGCAGGCAACGATGCCGACCGCATATTAACTGGCTTGTTGCACTATTTTGAACAGCATTCCAAATCGACGCGTCCGACACCCCAGGAACATGAGCATGGAACTCCCAATCACCACCATCCTCAGCGAGAAGGCCGACGGCATTGGCGTCCTGACCTTCAACAACCCGGATCGCCGCAATGCCGTGAGCCTCGACATGTGGCGCGCCATTTCCGCAGTGCTGCAGGAGTTCGAGGATGACGCGTCCGTACGGGTCGTCATCATGCGCGGCGCCGGTGGCAAGGCTTTCGTGTCTGGTTCAGACATCTCCCAGTTTGAGGATCAGCGCAAGAATGCCGAGCAATCGGCGTTGTTCTCGCGACATTCCGTGGCAGCACTTGAGCGGATGGCGACGTTGAGCAAGCCCTTGATTGCAATGATCCAGGGCTACTGTATCGGAGGTGGCGTCAGGGTCGCCGCGGCGGCGGATATCCGCATCGCCTCTGAGCAGTCCGTTTTCTCGATTCCGGCTGCAAAGCTCGGGCTCGGTTATTCCTTCGAAAGCGTGGAAAAGCTGATCGGCCTCGTGGGCCCCGCTGTCGTCAAGGATCTGCTGTTCACGGGCCGGCGCGTCAGCGCGACCGAGGCGCTTCGCGTGGGACTCGTCAATCAAGTCGTCCCGGATGTCGATCTCGAAACGACGGTCCGGACTCTGGCGACTGAGATCGCTGCGAACGCACCCCTCACCCTTCGTGCCGCCAAGATCGCGGTTGCGCAGGCGCTGCTGCCGCCTGCGAATCGCGACATGGCGCTGGTCGAGACAAGCATTCGTGCCTGCTTCGACAGTCAGGACTACGCCGTTGGCAGGAAGGCATTCGCGCAGAAGCAGGTGCCGCGCTTCACCGGCGCCTGAGAGATGAAGATCCGGATATCAGACTCAGTGAAAAATCGGGCATGCAGGAGCAAATGAACAATGGCGCAGACTTTCAACGCCCGCTTGCAGTCGGGCATTCCCAACTATGCTCTGGCAACATTGTCCATGCTCATTGCCGTCTCCTGCATGGGCGCCACTCAGATGGATGATCCCTCCTCGCCTGCCAATGCAACCCGCCCCCCGCAGAGCCCACGAGTCTCGGCTCATTTGCGCGTCGATGACACCACCGGAAATCTGTTGAAGCATCCGGCCTTCGCCGGCTTTGCTCGCCTGACCTTGCCGTGGGACGACCGGACTTACGATGAAACGATGCCGATCAGGGATATCGGCCAACTGCTGCCGTACCACACGCATGTGAATCCCGGGATAGTCGTCTCCGGCCTGAATCGCATGATCGATGATGTTGCCGCAGGCAAGACTGTCTTCTATGACATCCATACCCAGGCCGAGAAGAAGAAAGATCAGAGTCTTGAGAATACGGGCCTGTTTTTTTTTCGCGGCAAACCCGGCGCGCCCTTTGCAGTCATCGCACCGGGCGGCGCATTCACCCACGTCGGTTCGGTACACGAGGGCTTCCCCTACGCCGTCGAGATCAGCAATCGCGGGTACAACGCCTTCGTCCTGAAATATCGTGTCGGCGACGCCGGCGTCCCTGCGACAAAAGACCTCGCTGCCGCCATTGCCTTCATATTCCGCAACGCCGACTCCCTGGGCGTGAGCACGAAGGATTACTCATTGTGGGGCAGCTCTGCGGGCGCACGGATGGCCGCGGCGATCGGATCTCATGGCACGAAGCGCTTCGGTGGTCCGGATCTGCCGAAGCCCGCAACCGTCGTGATGACCTATACCGCGCACTCGGACGTCGGCACGAACGAGCCGGCAACCTTTGTCGTTGTCGGTGAATTCGACGAGATCTCACCGCCGTCCGCGATGGAAAAGCGCGTCGCACTTCTGCGGCAAGCCGGGACAGAGGTCGAGTATCACAAGTACCCCGGTGTTGCTCATGGCTTCGGACTCGGCACCGGTACGAGCGCCGACGGATGGGCCGCTGAAGCCGTTCGCTTCTGGGCGAAGCACATCGGCGCAACCGACGACCGATAGGGATTATCCGCTTCGCAGGGAGCGAGCTACATCCGCGGCCTGCCGCTCTCGACGATGGTCTTCATCCGCTCCAGGGCAGGAGTCAGGCGCTCCTTGCGGGCCGCGACTTCGGCGTCGCGCTGGACCGGAGTCAGCGTCGAGTTATCCCAGAAGAACGAATAGACGATCCTGCTCGTGTTCGCATCGATCACGCGCGCTTCCAGCGTGTTGTGCTGCATCGTGTGGGGAACGCCGATTCGCACCGGAAACGTATAGGTATAGGACATCGGCGTCACGGCGACGATGGGTTCGATCACGCCACCGGCGAGCGTGCGTACCGCGCCCAGTTCGCCGTCCTTGCCGGAGGTGATCGCGCAATCACGACCGAGCCATTCCTTCAGATCGCAGAAGCGACCGATGCGCGCCCATGTCTGCGCCGCGGGGCGGTTGACGGTGATCTCCAGCGTCATCGTCGTGTAGTTCGGCGACGGAATCGCCAGCGGCGCGGTCGGTGGTGCGGAGGGTGAAGGCGGAGCCTGGCCCCAGACCGGCGCTGCGGCCAGCAAAACGCAAACAAGCAGCGCGCTCATCACTTCACGTTGAGCCGGATCGTTCGACGAAGCCATCGCATACCCCATGGTCTCGCGTGCATCACAAGCAGATTGGCACGATGGGTTTACGCGCCAGCGGACGAACGCCGGCACACAGGTTGTGCCGGCGTTCGAACTGACTCAATTCGCTGCGTTGGCAGCTTTCTCCGTCACATCCAGCCGTGCTTCGCGGGGATCACGGATGGCGGTGGGCGTACCGTCCGGCCTGAAGTCCATGATCACGTTCTTGCGTGGATCGTGACGCGGCCACTTCGGCAGTCCCCAGCCACCTGGATTGCCTGTCTTCGCGAAATTGCTCCAGTAGGTGTTGACCTTCCGCGCAACCGTCTGGTCTGCCGGCGTCAACGTGGCGCCATAGCGGCCCGCAACCGTGTCGAACACAAAAGGAATCTCGGCGCCGTGCGGTACTCCGTTGACCCAACCCGCGCTCATCGAAGGCGGAACGTAGGAGAAGCGATACACATAGGCCGGCAGGCCTTTGGCAGCGAAGGCATTCGCGGTGAAGCGCGCCGGTTCCGCCTGAGCCCGGTCGACGCCTGCCCTCACCAGCAACGTGCCGAGATCAATCGTGCCGTCGGGATCGTAGGCCTGCCTCGCCTCGTCTTCGTATTGTCCGAACTGAGAGAACAGCGAGTCCTTCGAGTCTGCACTGATGAAGCCGATGAAGTCGGCGCTGTTCGTCCCGATCAGCAGCGGAACACGCGCCTGGCGCCCGGCCTCGTAGGCGCTCTGAGCTGTTTCCACTGCCAGGCGGCCGTCGAGGATCGGACCTGAGTACGTGGCCGGCCCGCCGGGGCCATCGCTTTCGCGACCGTTATCGATAACTTCGGCGGGGGTGAGGGCTCGAAGCAAGGACAGCGCGTACTCGTCTGTGCCCTCGATTCCGTATCTGCGCGCGAAGTTGACGCCGATCGTTTCTGCGGACACTGGATAGTTCGGATCGACACCATCCTTGCGAATCGGTCGTCCCGTGAGCACGCCATCACGGCCCCCGCCCGACTGGATGATCGCCTTCTGAAACAGCCCCCGCGAAAGCGGTGAACTCAGGTGTGTATGGACCGAGACGCCGCCCGCGGATTCACCGAAGATGGTGACATTCCTCGGATCACCGCCGAACTCGTCGATGTTCCGCTGCACCCATTTGAGCGCGGCGATCTGGTCCATGTAGCCATAGTTGCCTTTCAGTTCCTGTCGATGCTCGCGGCTCAGTGCAGGGAAGGCAAAGAAGCCGAGACGCTGCAGGCGGTAGTTGAACGTGATCAGGATGACACCCTGCTTCGCGAACTGGACGCCCGAAAAGTCTGGCTGGGCACCGCTGCCGAACACGAAGGCACCGCCATGGATCCACACCATCACCGGCAACTTTGACCAGGGCGCGGTTCGCGCAGGCCGCCAGACGTTGATGAAAAGGCAATCCTCGGAGGACGTCGGCGAGAGCCCGCCGCCAAAACTCGCCTGTGCACAGTCGGCACCGAACGCGCTCGCGTCACGCACGCCCCACCACGGAGCTGATGGTTTGGTCGGACGCCAGCGATTGTCGCCGACGGGCGGGGCCGCGTAGGGAATCCCTTTGAAGCTCGTGACGCCGTCCTGAGTTGCGCCGCGCACCCACCCTGAATGCGTACGAACCAATGGCGCCGCCGCCGGGCCGCCATGCCAGTCAGAGTGTGCGAATGCCCATTGCACACTCATCATCGAAAGACACAGTCCAAGAATCGACAGCTTTGCTTTCATGTTTTTGCTCCTTGATCCTGCCTTGCGGCTCCGTTCGCAAGTCGCATGGCAACGCCCATGATTGTCCGAAGACAAATCACATCAGGTGCGCGCGATGCGGCTCGCTTTGCGCGAGCGCTCTGCATCTGCTGACGATGCGGATCGTCGAAGCAGATGCGATCGAAATAAGTCTGGACCGTCGCTGCAAACTGCGTCCATCGCGATTTAGTAAAGCCGGCGATCAGGAAATCGGAATGTAGGACGCACAAGAGCGGGATTGTGCTGACGCATCGGCCACGGCCGCGCACTACGATCGGCCATCTATTCGAGCCTGGTATCAGTTCTATTCAACTTGTGATCTATATCAATGAATGACCCGGGTGTACGTTGCGCCTCCGAGATTCATGCGGGCCTTCGAGCACAGGATTTGAAAGACATCGCAATGAACAAGCTGACCGCGTTTTTTTGCCAGGACGCTCTGACCCGGGCGCAGATACAGGAGTCGATCCCATGGACAATGTTGCAGGCAAGGTAGTCGCCATCACCGGCGGCAGTTCGGGCCTTGGCGCTGAAACGGCCCGACATCTCGTGAAGGCCGGCGCCAGAGTTGCGCTCGGTGCGCGTCGTCTGGATCGGCTTGAAGCGCTGGCTCAGGAATTGGGCAGCGGGAACTGCACGGTCTTCAAGATGGACGTGACCGACCGCGAACAGGTCAAAGCCTTCGTCGATCACGCCGTCGCAACCTTCGGGCGCATCGACGTGATGATCAACAACGCAGGCATCATGCCGCTCGGGCCGCTCGAGTTGTTGCGCTTCGATGAATGGAGCCAGTGCATCGATGTAAACATCAAGGGCGTGCTGTGGGGCATTGGCGCCGCGTTGCCGCATTTCAAGGCGCAGAAGACGGGCCAGTTCATCAATGTCTCTTCCATCGCCGGCCATCGCATTGGCGCCGGCGGCGCAATCTATCAGGCGACCAAACACTCGGTGCGCGTGATATCCGAAGCACTGCGCCAGGAAGTGAAACCCTACAACATCCGCACGACGATCCTGTCGCCCGGGGCAGTCGATACGGAGCTGCCGCAATCCGTCAAGGCGGAAGGCGTCGCCGAGGGCATCGCGCAGTTTTACGAGACCAACGCCATCCCCGCGTCGAGCTTCGCGCGGTGCGTTCTCTTCGCGATGAGCCAGCCAGAGGAAGTGGACATCAACGAAATCCTGTTCCGCCCGACGAAGCAGGCACTTTGAGCATGCAATGGACGGAGAAGGCGACCGTGATCTCTACGACGCTCAGCGAATCTATCGGGAGAAGGAGTCAGTAATGACCGACACAGTATTCGATGAGCGAAGACGTCAGTTCCTCGGCACATCCATCGCGGCTGTGTCGGGTGCTGCCATTGCGGGTTCCGGGCTTTTGCGGAGCGCGCATGCGCAGACACCGGCGGGATCGGCGAATGCCGGCGATCAGGCTGCCTCTGTTCCCAAAAGCGCCCGGCGAAAGCTCGGTCAGCTGGAAGTCTCCAGTATCGGCCTCGGCGTCCAGAACATGGCCCGCACTTACCAGACGACCATTCCCGCCCGGCCCGAGATGATCAACATCATCCGCACGGCCCATGAACGCGGCGTCACCTTCTTTGACACCGCCGAGGCTTACGGCCCGCATGAGTGTGAGCGGCTTCTCGGCGAAGCCATCGCACCGTTCCGCGACAAGGTGGTGATCACCAGCAAGTTCGGCTGGAACATCGATCTTCAGACCGGCGAGCGAGGTCCGGGGCTCATCAGCCGTCCAGACCATATCAAGCGGGCTGTCGAAGGCATGCTCAGGCGCCTGCGCACGGACCGCATCGATCTGCTCTACCAGCACCGGGTCGATCCCCAGGTGCCGATCGAGGATGTGGCAGGCGCCATCAAGGACTTGAAGGCCGAAGGCAAGGTCCTGCACTGGGGCTTGTCCGAGATGGGACTGAACACGTTGCGTCGCGCGCATGCCGAACTGCCTCTCACCGCCGTCCAGAGCGAGTATTCGATGCTCTGGCGTGGCCCCGAGAAGGAAGTGCTGCCTCTGTGCCAGGAACTGGGCATCGGCTTCGTACCGTGGAGTCCGCTCGGGGTGGGTTTCCTGACGGGGTCCATTGACGAGTCCACGCGCTTCGCCGATGGCGACATCCGCAAGATCGAGTCCCGGTTCGCGCCCGAGAATCTGCCGCACAACCTGGCGCTCGTTCGTCTCGTGAACACCTGGGCGGAACGCAAGAACACGACGCCCGCCCGGATCGCCCTCGCCTGGCTGATGGCGCAGAAGCCCTGGATCGTGCCCATTCCCGGCACGACCCAGATGGCGCACCTGCTCGACAACATCGGCGCGGCAGAAGTCGCCTTCGCCGCCGACGAGCTTCAGGCGCTGAATGCCGCGCTTGGGAAAATTGCGATCCGCGGCGAACGGCTGCCGCCGGCAGTGCTCGCTTTCGGCGGCGTCGAGGCACCAGTGAAGTAACGCTTCCAGGAGAATGAATGCGATGACTACGTGTTGTACCCATCACCCGTCCGGTCGACCGTTGCGCACGGCAATGGTCGCCGCCTGGCTCGCTTGCCTGACTGCGGCGTCGGGCTCGACCGTTGCGCAAGCGCAAAGTGCACAGGAGCAATCCGTGAATCGCACCGTCCCCACTTCCGAGACGCTGTCGCCCAAACAGCAGGCCATCCCATTGATCGCGGCCTTCATGGCCACGAGCAACATGCCCAGGCTCAACGTTGCCTTGAACCAGGGACTCGATGCGGGTCTGACTGTCAGCGAAACGAAGGAAATCCTGGTGCAGCTCTACGCCTACGTCGGCTTTCCGCGCAGTCTCAACGCACTCGGCGAACTGATGAAGGTGGTGGAGGCACGCAAACAGCGCGGCATCAAAGACGTGCCGGGACGCGAGCCCAACAAAGCGATTCCCACAGGCGATGAACTGCTGGCCGCAGGCACCGCCAACCAGACCCGCATTTCAGGCGCACCGGTGAAGGGCCCGGTGTTCGACTTTGCGCCCGTCATCAATCAGTACCTGCAGACTCATCTGTTCGGCGACATCTTCGAGCGCGACAACCTCGACTGGCAGAGCCGCGAGCTGGCCACGGTCGGGGCTCTGGCCGCCACGCCGGGCGTCGAGCCGCAGTTGCGATCGCACATGGCGGCCAGCATGCGAGTGGGCCTGACGGCTTCGCAGTTGCGTCAGTTGACTCAGGTGCTGGCCGAACGCGGCGACGCCGATGCGGCCACGCGTGCGCGCGAAGCATTGGACACGCACCTGTCTGGAGCTGCCAGGCGGCAATGAGCGCTGGTTGGACACAGCGACCACACCGGAAGAGAACACTATGCAAATGACGACTTTGAACAACGGCATCCAGATGCCCATGCTGGGACTCGGCGTATTCCAGACGCCGCCCGATGCCACTACCGCCGCGGTCCAGGAAGCGCTGCGCCTGGGCTACCGCCACATCGACACGGCCGCCGCCTATGCCAACGAGCGCCAGGTCGGTGAAGGCGTCCGACGCTCCGGTGTCGATCGCGACAAGGTGTTCATCGAGACGAAGATCTGGATCAGCGATTACGGCTACGACGCTACCCTGCACGCATTCGACAAGAGCGCCGGAAAGCTCGGCGTCGAACAGATCGACTTGTTGCTGTTGCATCAGCCATTGACCAGTCGCTTCGATCTGACGCTCGATGCCTACCGTGCACTCGAGAAGCTGCTCGCCGATGGCAAGGTGCGCGCAATCGGCGTCAGCAACTTCATGCCGGAGATCCTGAATCGTCTTCTGGCGGAGACGTCGGTGGTACCCGCCGTCAACCAGATCGAGCTGCACCCGTATTTCCAGCAGAAGGAACTGCAGGCCCTGCATGCCAGGCACGGCATCCTGACCCAGGCCTGGTCGCCCATCGGCGGCATCACTTCCTACGGACGCGGCGAGAAGAGCACATTCGACGACCCCGCGCTGCTGGAGATCGCACGCGCTCATCACAAATCGGCGGCCCAGGTGATGCTGCGCTGGCACCTGCAGCAGGGCCGCTCGGCGATCCCGAAGTCGACCAGGCCTGCGCGCATTGCTGAAAACCTCGACGTCTTCGACTTCGAACTCACCGACCCGCAACTCGCTGCGATCGATGCGCTCGACACCGGGATCCGTGGTGGACCTGAGCCCGACAGCATCAACCTCGACAACTACGGACGGGTGATTCCGGAGGCGTGAATTTCACGGCGCGTTCCTGGCGGACCCTCGCGGGTAGCGCAGCGCGTCGCGAAGCAACGTAAAAGCGGGCGAGGTCTGGCGTCTGCTCGGATAGTAGAGGTGGTATCCCGGGAATGGTTCGCACCAGTCCGCGAGGACGCGAACCAATCGACCTTCTGCGATGTGCGCGCGCACCAGGTCCTCGGGCATGTACGCCAGCCCCAGTCCCTTGAGAGCGGCATCCATGCGCATGGCAATGTTGTTGAACACCATCTGGCCCTCGACGCGCACTTTCAGCTCCTGCCCCTTCTTCTCGAATTCCCACGCGAAGATGCCGCCGTGCGTCGGCAGGCGCATGTTGATGCAGTTGTGCAGGGTGAGATCGCGCGGAGTCTTCGGCCGCGGATACCGGGAGAAGTATTGCGGCGAACCCACCACGGCCATTCGCATATCCGGGCCGACGCGCAGTGCAATCATGTCCTTGGCGACCTGTTCGCCCAGTCGCACGCCCGCGTCGTAACCTTCAGCCACGATATCGGTCAGGCCGTAATCCACGATGACTTCGATGTGGAGGTCGGGATTGGCGGGGAGCAGCTTCGCGAGCACCGGCTGCAGGATCGTGATCGCCGAATGCTCGCCGGCCGTGATGCGCAACTTGCCTGCGGGCTTGTCGCGGAACTCGTTGAGCAGCGCCAGTTCGGTATTGATCTCTTCGAATCTGGGAGCGACCACCCGCAGCAGGTGCTCGCCTGCCTCTGTCGGCGAAACACTTCTCGTGGTGCGCGCCAGCAGCCGCACCCCCAGTCGCTCTTCGAGGTTCCGCATGATTCGACTCAACGCGGGCTGCGACATCCCGAGTTTGGCCGCCGCACGGGTAAAGCTGCGCTCCCGTGCAACGACCGAGAAAATCGCCAACTGGTCGTAGCTCTCGATGGACATTTATTCGTGCCTGTCATTGGTCATTTCCGATTGTGCCATCTAGTGACGCCAGTCGTTCGGGCCTAGATTGCTTCCTGGAGGACATCATGAAGACGCGCAAACTCGGCAACAGCCAACTTGAAGTATCCGCCATCGGCTTGGGCTGCATGGGACTGAGTCATGGTTACGGACCGGCCACGGACCGGCAGCAAGCGATCTCGTTGATCCGCGCCGCCGTGGATCGGGGTGTCACTTTCTTCGATACGGCCGAAGTATATGGTCCGTACCTCAATGAAGAGGTCGTCGGCGAAGCGCTCGCCCCGGTACGCGAGCGAGTGGTGATCGCCACCAAGTTCGGCTTCACCTTCGGCGACGATGGCAAACAGCAGATCCTCAACAGCCGGCCGGAACACATCAAGTGGGCCGTCGAGGGCTCGCTCAAGCGCCTGCGCACCGACGCGATCGATCTGCTGTATCAGCACCGCGTCGATCCGCAAGTCCCCATCGAAGAAGTGGCGGGCACGGTGAACGAGCTGATCGCCGCAGGCAAGGTGAGGCACTTCGGCCTGTCCGAAGCGGGCGCACAAACCATCAGCCGCGCGCATGCCGTGCAGCCGGTCACCGCCCTGCAAAGCGAGTACTCATTGTGGTGGCGGGAACCCGAAAAAGAGATTCTGCCGACTCTGGAAGAGCTGGGCATCGGGTTCGTTCCTTTCAGTCCGCTGGGCAAGGGGTTGCTGACCGGCGCGATCAGTGCAGGCGCCACCTTCGGCAGCGACGACTTCCGTAGCATCGTGCCACGCTTCTCACCCGAAGCACTTCGGGCAAATCAGGGATTGGTGGATCAACTCGGGCAAATCGCCAGGAGCAGGAACGTGACGCCGGCACAGATTGCACTTGCCTGGCTGCTGGCACAGAAGCCCTGGATTGTGCCGATTCCGGGCACCACCAGGCTGCACCGCCTGGAAGAGAACCTCGACGCCGCTTCCGTGCAGTTGTCTGAAGACGACTTGAACAGGATCGGGGCCGCCCTGGCGCAGATCAAGGTTCTGGGCGATCGCTATCCCGCTGCGTTGCAATCGCGCGTGGGGCGGTAGCCCCAAGGAGATCGCAATGGCATCGCTTCACGATCCAGCACGCCGAACAGTGATGGCAGCACTCGCAAGCCTTCCGTTGAGCAGCTCCGCGGCAGAAACCGGCGATGGCGGTGAAGTGCGGCGAGTCGGATCACGCATTCTCGTGGCTTACTTCTCCCGCTCCGGAAATACGCGAGTCGTCGCCGGTCTGATCCATCGTGCGCTCGGCACGGATCTCTTCGAGATCCGACCCGCCTCTGCCTATCCCGAGGACTATCTGGAGACCGTCGAGCAGGCGCGCCAGGAGCGCGACCGCGGGTATGAACCTGCATTGGCTGCGAAAGTCACCCACATGGCCGACTACGACATCGTGTATCTGGGCTTTCCGATCTGAGGAGAGACCGCGCCGCCAGTCATCCGGAGCTTTCTGAAGGTGCACGATCTTGTGGGCAAGACCGTGATTCCGTTCGTTACCCACGGCGGCTATGGATTAGGGAACAGCCAGTCGGTCCTCGCCAGCCATGCGCCAAAGGCGCAACTGCACCGCGGCTTCTCGATGCAGGCGGATCAGGAGCGGCAAACCATGAACCGCGTGAACAGCTGGCTGAGCGAGATCAATGCCACGCGAACGAAGGAATAGCGGGAGGCGCGCGTCCACCAATGCAATCGGTAAATGGATTCCTCATCTGCATCGGAGCGCGCTCATGTGTCCGCGGGCGCTGCTGCAGCGCCGATCTCGCCGATGAACTATTTTTTCAACGCGGCGACATAGAGGCGACACGCACTTTTTCGCCCTCGCAAGTGCTTGTTCTTCCAAATCAAATGTTGAGCGTCGCTCTCATCCATCATCGGCGCGACGCAGATGCGCCGGCCCAGCGAAACACTGCGTTTCCCGTCAAAAATGCCTATTTTTACAGCGCTTTCCGTCATCGTCGTTTTTTG